>JAIVHA010000254.1 GCA_020201295.1 Lysobacteraceae bacterium
GTCGCCGCCATAATCGTCCCCGACCATCAGCACCCGCTCCGGCGGCAGTTCGAGGCTCTCGATCGCGGCATGGAAGATCCGTTTGTCCGGTTTCCCGAAGTTTTTCGCCTCCACCTCGGCGGCATATTCCAGCGCGCGGACGAACGGGCCGAGGTCCAGCGACAACCCGCCGGACTCCCGAAAGTAGCGGTTCATGCCCATCACCCATAGCTCGGCACCGTCCATCAGCGCGCGAAAGGCCTCGTTTAGCACGTCGAAGCTGAAGTGCTCGCCCATATCCCCCAGCACGACGACGTCGGCGTGGCCGGCATTGGAGTCGCAACCCTCGAATTCGCTGCGCAGGTCCGGATGCACGAAGAATTGGGCCGTACGACCGCGTCGTTCGAGCACCGCGCGGATCGCGCTCGGGGCGGTGGTGAGCGCCTCGTCCGGGAAGTTGAATCCGAGTGTACGCAGCCGATCCAGGATTTGTGTGCGCGGCTGCCGCGTCGTGTTCGTGATCAGCCGCAGGGGGAGCCCGGCGCCCCGAGCCTTCTCCACCGCTTCCCGCGCCCCGGGAACGGCTTCTTCCCCGACGTACAGCACGCCCGAAAGGTCAAGCAACAAGGCCTCGACCGACTCGAGTCCCAGGGGTGTTCGTTCGAACATCGCGCGAGCCCTCCTGACACCGTGACATCGACTGGGTACGAACTCGCCCGGACGGCGCTGGCAACTCTGAAGACCCATGTTCGAAGCGCGGTGTAACGCTGGATCTCAGGTTACACCAACGCCCGCCTGTAGGGCTTCGCCGATCTATTCCAGACCACCCGGGCGCGAGTTCGGGATACCACGCCACCGACACCTTCATCACCATGATCTACCTGATCGGCAGCCCCGCGGGCTCCATCCTTAAATCCACTTAAAACGCCGAAGAACCTTAAAGTAATATTCAGAAGAACTATAAGAAGACTTCTGACAACTCGCGCAGGATCTACTCATGTCCCGTATTTCTCTCGATCCACCGCGCCTGGGTCGCCGCCAGTTGCTCAAGCTGGGCCTGGGCGCGGGCGCCGCCGCTCTGATGCCGCTTTCCGGCCTGCAGGCCGACACCGTCTCCACCCGGGCTCGGGTCGTCATCCTTGGCGGCGGCGCTGCCGGCATGTCCATAGCCAATCGGCTGGCCACGCGCCTCTCGGGCGCCCGCATCACCGTGGTGGAGCCAAAAGAGCAGCATGACTATCAGCCCGGCTGGACCATGATCGCTTCCGGCCTCTGGGCGGCCGAGCGCACGGTGCGCCCCAATGCCGACTTCCGTCCCGCCGGCATCGACTGGGTCAGCCAGTCGGCGGCAGGCATCGACGCGGATGCGCGCCGTGTCTCGCTGGCCGATGGCGGCAACCTGGAGTATGACATTCTCGTGGTCGCCACTGGCCTGCAGCTCAGCTATCACCTGATCGACGGAATGTCGACGGATCTGATCGGCAGCCACGGTATCGGCAGCGTCTATGCCGGCCACCAAGCGGCGGCACGCACCAGCGACGCCATCAAAGCGTGGTTGGCCAGCGGCGGCGGCCAGGGTGTATTCACCAATCCGCGGACGGCCGTCAAATGTGCCGGCGCGCCGATCAAGATGGCCTTCACCACCCAGTCGCGCATCAAGAAGGTCGGCAACCGGGACGACTTCGCTCTGGATTATTTCACCGCCAGCGATGACATGTTCAGCCAACCCTGGAGCAACGCATTCCTCAAGCAGCGCTTCGATCGCGACAGCATTACCCGCCATCACGGCTGGTATCTCTCCGCCATCGACCCACAGGCCCGCCAGGCCGAGTTCACTGGCCGCGACGGCAACACGGAGGCTCGCGACTACGACTTCATCCACGTGGTGCCGCCCATGAGCGCGCCGGACTTCGTCAAGGCGAGCAACCTGATCGCCCGGGAAGGCGCCTTCGCCGGCGAGTGGCTGGATACCGACATCCACACCATGCAGCACAACCGCTATCCGGAGGTATTCGGCATCGGTGACGTGATCGGCGCACCACTAAACAAGACCGCGGCCAGCGTCAAGGCCCAGGCTCCCGTGGTTGAGGCCAATATCGTCGCCTTCCTGGAAGGCAAGCCGCTGCCCGCACGCCATAACGGCTATACCTCCTGCCCGCTGATCACCGACATCGGCAAGGCAATGCTGGTGGAGTTCGGCTACGACAACGACATGGCCTTCCTCCCCTCCTTCGCGTTCATCGATCCCAAGGAGGAATCGTGGGTGGCCTGGGTGCTGAAGGAACACATGCTGCAGCCCGCCTACTACGCCATGCTCGAAGGACGCGTCTGAGGAAATATGCCATGAAATTCTCGCTTGACGGCATCCTTGCGGTTCTGTCCTACGCCATCCCCCCTTTCCTGCCGCTGATCCTGGCGATCCTGGCCATGCCGGTGCTCGCACAGCTTGCCGGCCGCCTGCGCGGCTACCGCATGACCGACCACCGCTCCCGCCCGGCCGCGATCGTCGGCCTATTGGCGGGGCTTTCGTCACTGTGGTGGGTACCACTGCTGACCCACTCACGGCTCGCCTTCGTGGCCACCATGACCGACTGGGCAGCGCTCAGCGCCGCGGCTTTCGGCGTCGTCCTGATCACCTGGCTGGTGCTGCACCCGCTGAGCTACCTGGTCCGCGGCCCGCGACGGCACTGAGGCAAGCCCGCATGACAAGGCCCCGCCGGCTCCGCTTCAAGAGACAGCGGGGCAGAGCCTGGATCACGACAGGGTTCCTCGGTGCCAGCGGGCACAAAATGCTACACATCATTGGCGGGTGGACGGCTCCCGGGACGAAACGGTCGTCCTTCCGCGCGCAGAAAGTGGATGAAGAACTCGAACAGCACGAGGCGCGTGGTCTGCACGAAAACCACGAGTCCCTCGAGAACGATCACGAACAGGTTGCCGAGCACCACGATCAGCAGCCATCCCAGGGGGTTCT
>JAIVHA010000100.1 GCA_020201295.1 Lysobacteraceae bacterium
GGCACCGGATTGTCCGCGGAGTATTGCTGGACGGCGACACTGGCCAGAAAGCCGCGACGCTGGTGAGCGAACTGGGCGGCAATTTCCGGGCGGCTGTCGATGCCGGATTTCTGCGCCTCCTGGCGCATCAGTTCCAGATTGATGATTTCCTGCAGGAGCTGCTCGTCTTCGATGGGTTTACCCGGGCGACGCGCGTTGATTTGTTGCTTGTGGAAATTCAGGGTGTTCTGGGTGATCGGGGCGCCGTTCACGGTGGCCAGTACCGGGCTGGTATCGGCGGCGGTGGCGGTGCTCGCGTCTGGTGTCATCACGCTGGACGGTTGCTCGTTGCAGGCGGCCAGGCCCAGGGCCATGGTCAGGGCAAGTACGGTGTGCAGTTTTTCATAATGGTTAATCCGTGTTGGTTAGGGGAGTACTTTTTTGAAAGATTTTACGGTGACCTGCGCGTAGACACCGGCCTGGACATAGGGATCGGCATCGGCCCAGGCGCGCGCTTCTTCCAAGGAGGCGAATTCCGCCACCACCAGGCTGCCGCTGAAACCGGCGGGGCCGGGGTCATTGCTGTCGATGGCCGGATGAGGGCCGGCCAGGACCAGATGCCCGGCATCACGCAAGGCCTCCAGGCGCTCGAGATGGGTGGGGCGGGCGCCCAGACGTTTTTCCAGACTGTCGTCCACGTCCTGGCTGATGACGGCATACAGCATTATTGGTCCCCCTCGGAATCCTGTTCGGGTACCAGGTGCCGGCTCAGGTACAGGGACTGGGCGATGACGAAGGCCAGGGTCAGGCCAAGCATGCCGAACAGTTTGAAGTTCACCCAGGTGTCTTCCGAGAAATTGTAGGCCACATAGAGGTTCAGCGCACCCATGGCCACGAAGAACCAGGTCCAGGCCTGGTTGAGGCGCGACCAGACCGGTGCCGGCAAGGTCACGGCATGGCCCATCATGCGTTCCACCAGGGGTTTGCGGCCGACGAAATGGCTGCCCAGGAAGCCGATGGCGAACAGCCAGTTCACCAGGGTGGGTTTCCACTTAATGAACACCGGGTCGTGCAGGGCCAGCGTCAGGCCGCCGAACACCACCAGCAGCCCCAGGGTCAGCAGGTGGGTGTTTTCGAAGCGCCGGTGCTTGAGCCAGTAGAAACCGGTCTGCACGAAGGCCGCGGCGATGGCCACGGCGGTGGCTGTATAGATGTCATAGACCTTGTAGGCAATGAAGAACAGCAGTATGGGGAAGAAGTCGTAAAGTAATTTCATGATTTATTGTGTCCGGCGCGGTCCGTGCCGCGTTCGATGCTAATGCAGACGGTGCTTGCGATTCCAGTCCTGGTAGTAGGTTTCCACCAGATTGCGCACATGAGGCGGATAATCAAGGGCGTCCATCTGCTCCATGCCCTCGGCGAAGAAGCGTGGTGCCTCTTCGGGCAGCAGTTTCGCCAGCCGGTCATAGGCCTCCTGGATGGCCGCCGGATCATGGCTGCGGGTGGCGACGATGGCCCGGTTCAGGTGCAGCACCCGCCAGGGCCGGCCGGGGTTGGTTTTCTCCAGGTCCTGGCGAATGGCCGGCGCCACGGCTTCGACGATCTCGCCCATATAGGCAAACAATTCGATCAATTGTTCCGGATCCAGGGTGCGGTTGGCAAACTGGGCCAGGGCATCCACCACCGGCTCCAGGGTCAGTAATTCACCACCATGACGGGCGATCCACGGGGCCAGGGCCATCTGCAGCTCCGCCAACAGGGTCAATTGCTCCTCCAGCTGGTGGCGTTGCAGCCAGTGCTCCAGTTCGCCCAGCAGGCCGATGCTGTAATCTCCCAGCTCGGTGATATCGGCCTCGCGTACCCCTTGCCGGCTGTGGGTTTTGCCGCGTCGATCGCTGTCGGTGGCACGGGCATCCGATTCCACCCGGGCGATGATTTCCAGCAGCTGGTGCAAGGCTTCCTCCAGCAGGGCAGGGTTATCCCCCGAGGATTTCTCCGCGCGGGCGCCCTGGGCTTGCCGCAGGGCATCCAGCAGCTGGTGCAGGCGCAGGCGAAAATAATCCTGGTCAGGATGGATCTGGAGTTCCATGGGGGGCATCGGCGTGGAAAGCGCATATGATAGCGTATTTTGACCTACAATGCCTGCCACTGCGGTACAATGGCCCGATGACTTTACACCATGATTTGCATAGCCATTCGCTGGCATCCGACGGCACCCTGAGCCCCGCCGCGCTGGTGGCGCGGGCCCGCGCGGCGGGCGTCGATGTGCTTGCCCTGACCGATCACGATTCCCTGGACGGACTGGCGGAGGCAGACACCGCCGCGCGGGAACAGGGGCTGCGACTGGTGCCCGGGGTGGAGATTTCCGTGACCTGGTCCAAGCAGACTATCCATGTGCTGGGCCTGCAGGTGGACCGCCATTGCCCGGAACTGCAGGCGGGACTGCGGTCCTTGCAGGCGTTTCGTGACTGGCGCGCCGAGGAGATCGGGCGCCGCTTGGCCAAGGCCGGTATCGGGGGCGGTTTCGAGGCCGCTCGTAGCCTGGCCCAGGGACGTATCGTCAGCCGCACCCATTTTGCCCGCTTCCTGGTGGAGCAGGGCCATGCCGCCACGATGCGCGAGGTGTTCAAGCGCTACCTGGTGAACAACAAGCCCGGCTATGTGCCCGGTCAATGGGCGTCCCTGGAGGATGCCCTGGGCTGGATCCAGGCCGCGGGCGGGCTGGCGGTGCTGGCCCATCCGGCCCGCTATCGCTTGAGCGCCAGTAAACTGCGTCGCCTGTTGGGTGAATTCCGCGAGGGCGGCGGGGTCGGCATGGAAGTGGTATCCGGCAGTCACAGTCGTGACGAAGCCCTGACCATGGCGGCCCTGAGTCGCACCACCCCCTTGCTGGCCAGTCGCGGTTCCGATTTTCACGGACCGGAAAATCCCTGGGTGGAGCTGGGGCGTTTA
>JAIVHA010000255.1 GCA_020201295.1 Lysobacteraceae bacterium
CCCTGGATCGCCATCATGGCGCCATTGGCGAAGGCCAGCAGCAGTACTACCGGCACGGCCAGCACGCCGATCTTCATCATCTCCGCACTAACGGCCGACAGGCGTACCGGCTGTTGCAGGAAGGGTCCGGCCAGGAGCCAGTAGAGACTCTCGACGCACAGGGAGAAGGCGTAGCCCAGTTCCTCGATAGCCCCCAGGGTACGTTCGCCGGTCCGTTCGATGAAGGTGCGCATCAGCAGCGGGACCCGCTAACGGGTGTCCTTCAGGCGTGCCTCCAGGGAGGCGTAGATGGGGAAGACCTTGTCCAGCCGCGCCAGGCGCAACACGTTCATGGCCGCATCACTGACCCCGATGAGGCCGAAATCCAGCTGCCGACTGCGCGACAACTGGTAACCTTCCACGAGACTGGCCACGCCGGAACTGTCGATGTAGTCCACGCTCGACAGGTCCACCAGCAGGGGCATCTGCTTCTGCAAGCAATCCAGGATGACCCTGCGTGCTTCCGGCGAGTGATTCAGGTCCACCTCCCCGGTCAGCCGCACCACTGCATAGCCATCCTTTTCATCCACCTGGTATGACATGCCCCTCACCCCTTTCATGTATGAACTTGATCATCTCAAACAGGTTGCCCTTGCCACCGCAATCCACGAAGGTGGCTTCATCCATGATGCTGTCGATGAAATGCGTCCCCAGGCCACCGGGTCGCAGGTCGCCGAGATCCCGGGGGCGCACCTGACTGGCATCGACACAGGGGGCATCATCCCGCAGTCGAAACACCAGGGCCTTCCCGTCCGTGTGGACAGTCAGGCGAATTTCACCACCGGGATCATTACGGTACCCGTGCTGAATGATGTTCATGGAGGCTTCGTTTACGGCCAGCACCACATTATCGGCATCCGCCCGGGACAGGCCGGCGGCGGATGCAGCATCCCGCACCAGGCTGCGCAACAGTTTCAGACGATCCGGCCGGGCGGGGAAACGCAGTTCAACTAGCGGGTCAGTGTCTTCCAGCACCGTTTCAACCTTCTATCATGAGCAGGGTGAGATCGTCATCCATCACCCCGGAATCACCACGCACTGCCGCCACGATATGTTGCAGCCGCTCCACCGGTGCCGCGTCACTGTGCCTGGCCAGCAGCTCCAGCAGCCCCTCCCGCTCCAGGCGACGTCCGCCGGCAAGCCGTGCTTCCAGCAAGCCATCAGTATATAGGTACAAACTATGGTCCTCCAGGCAAAAATCCACGCTCGGAAATTCAGCCTCGGCCACGATGCCAAGTGGAGGCGCATCCGCGGGATATTCACGTACCAGGCGACGACCGTGCATCACCACAGAGGGCAAATGCCCGGCGTTGGCAAGGCACACCCGGCGCGATTCGGGATCGAAGATTCCCGCCGACATGGTGACGAACATACCCCGTATGGAGGTTTCCAGGATTTCGCGATTGAGCATCGCCAGCAAGCGTGATGGATCCAGTATGCTCTTGCCGAGACAACGGTACAGGCTGCTGGTCTTGGCCATCAGCATGGCGGCGTTCATGCCCTTGCCGGACACGTCGGCGATACAGAAAGCCACCTGCCCCGTACGCAGGCGATAGAAGTCATAGAAATCACCGGAAACTTCCCGGGCGGAGAGATTGAGGCCCACCACGCCGCGGGTCTCGCCTCCTTCCGCCGGTAGCAGGCTGCGTTGCACCTCGCGGGCCAACTCCAGTTCACGGGCGAGTTCCGCTGCCACTCGATCCCGTTCACGCAGAATCTGCTCCAGTTGCCAGTTCATCTCCTGGAAGCTGAGATTCTCTTCCAGCAGGCACATATTGGCCTGGCGCAGCACCTCGCCGAACTCCGGTTGGGCACCGACCTGAAACCCAAAGGCGATGGCCGCTTCCTGCATGTGCCCGGCCACCTGGTCCAGCAACCCATCGCATTGTTCCACGGTAATGCCGAAGTGCTCATCGAGCAGGCGGCGGCATTCCCGCACCGCCAGGCGTTTGTCCTCGGCGCTGAATACGGCCGCCATCCAATCAGCGCATTCCGCCACCCGGCACAATTGCACCGTGGCAGCCGGTGTATTCGCCGGAGCGCCCGCATGATGCATACCCATGGCGATAACCAGCTCGGTGGGCAGGTTCCAATTCCGGGCCAGCTGTTGCCCCACCTGCTCGTGGTTCGTCTGGAACAGCTGGCGTTCCAGTTCGAGGCGCGCATCCGGTGTGGCCTCGTGCAAGCGGCGCCACTCGCTGATTCGGTGCTGCATGAGGTGAAACATCACCAGCAGACCGAAATCCTGCAACAGGCCGACGGTGAAACAGGCTTCCGCGTCGAGATCCACCAGGCCCGCCAGGCAGCGGGCACAGACGGCGCGACGCAGCGCCGCCTCCCAGAACTGTTCCACGGGAAAGGCGGGCAACTGCTCGGCGCGCAGGGCATCGCGCATGGCAAGGCAGAGCACCAGGTTGCGCAACGCCTTCTGCCCGATCACGGTCACGGCCCGGGGAATGGAGCCGATCTCGCTGGCAAAGCCGAAATAGGCGGAATTGGCCACCCGCAGCAGTTCGGCGGCCAAGGTAGGGTCGCGACAGATGATGTCCCCCAGGTCGCGGGCATCCACTCCCTCCTGGGTACATGCATGCACCAGCCGTATGGCCTCCTGCGGTGGCGCGGGAAGCTCGGTGGGTTTGAGGGTGTCCATGGCGGGGGCTGACACGGGGCGATTCCTTCCGGCTGATCCCCTGTGCTAGCGGCCCGGAGGCAGAATGGTTAAGGCTTGCGGCGGCATACCCCCCAGGGGCTGCCCTCCAGGAAGGACATGACATCACGCGCCGGCATGGGCCGGGCAATATAGTAGCCCTGCACCGCGTCACAGCCCAGCTCCCGGAGGCGCTCCAGCACCTCAGCCGACTCCACCCCCTCGGCCACCACCCGCA
>JAIVHA010000101.1 GCA_020201295.1 Lysobacteraceae bacterium
CGCAGGCGCCGATCACCTTCAGGATATCGACCTTGTAGCGCCACAGGGCGATGAAGGCGGCCAGTGCCACCAGTGCCTGGAACCACGCGAAGTCCCCGGCGAAGGGCGACTCCGTCGTACCCTCCGGCCACAGCACGTGCCAGCCGAAGAACAGCGCCAGGTTCAGGATCACCCCCACCACGGCGGCGGTGATGCCGCTCAGCGGCGCGGTGAAACGCAGGTCGCCGTGGGTGGCCTCCACCAGCGGTGCACCCGCGAGGATGAACAGGTAACTGGGCAGGAAGGTGAAGAAGGTCGCCACCACGGCGCCGGCGAACCCCGCCAGCAATAGCATATCCGGCCCGAAGATCTCCTTGGTCCAGGCCCCCACGAAACCAACGAAGGCCACCACCATGATGAGTGGGCCGGGCGTGGTCTCGCCCAGCGCCAGGCCGTCCATCATCTGCGGCCCGGTCAGCCAGCCATGGGTCTCCACCCCGCCCTGGTACACATAGGGCAGCACCGCGTAGGCCCCGCCGAAGGTGACCAGCGCCGCCTTGGTGAAGAAGCCGCCCATGGTGCGCAGTTCCGGCTCCAGCAGCAGGGCCATGGCCGCCAGCCACAGGGCGATGAACAGCACCAGCAGCACCACCAGCCGGACCGGGCGGAAGCGGGTATGGGCCGGCGGTGGAGTATCATCATCGATCACCGCCGGGCCGAAGGACTTGCCGCTGGCGCCATGGCCGCCGCCGACGGCGAACTTGTCGGGCATGTACCGGCCGCCGACAAAACCCAGCAGGCCCGCGCCCAGCACGATATAGGGGAAGGGTACGTTGAAGGCGAAGATGGCGAGGAAGGCGGCCGCCGCCAGGATCCACAGCACCTCGTTCTTGAGCGCCCGCGTACCGATGCGCCAGGCGGCGAACAGTACGATGGCCACCACCGCCGGCTTGATGCCGTTGAAGACGCCCTGCACGAAGGCGAGGTCGCCGTAGGCCAGGTATATATAGGTAAGGGCCGCCAGAATGAACAGGGATGGCAGCAGGAACAGGGTGCCGGCGATGACTCCGCCCCAGCTGCGGTGCAGCACCCAGCCGATGTAGATGGCCAGCTGCTGGGCCTCCGGCCCGGGCAGCAGCATGCAGTAGTTGAGCGCATGCAGAAAACGCCGCTCGGAGATCCAGCGCCGTTTTTCCACCAACTCCTGGTGCATCATGGCGATCTGCCCGGCGGGACCGCCGAAGCTGATGAAGCCCAGCTTCAGCCAGTACAGGAAGGCCTCGCCGAAGGAGGGCGGGGTCGGGCGTTCCAGCGCGGGTTCATTGGGTGCGGTCGGGTTCATGGCGTGTCTCGCTTGGAAGTGGTGCCGGCGTCCTGTTCATAGGCCGCCAGCAGGCCGTCGAAGATATCGCTGGCCGCCTGCAACAGGCGATCATCGTCGTGGAGGGTGGCGCGCAGTCCCGCAAGGATGCGTTCCACTCCCGCCGCCTCGCCCGGCTGCGCGCCACCGACATCGAGGTAGTGCACCAGCGCGCCCAGTTGCCGCAGCGCGGGATGCTGCAGGCCGAAGCTGGCGAGCAGGGTCTCGAAGCTGACCTTGTCGCCCACATGGGTGAAGGCGGCGCCGTCGAAGTCGAAGCCCAGGGCATCGGCGGGCATGTCGGCGGGTGAATCCAGCCACAGGATACGGGCCTCGGGATCGATGCAGCGGCGGATCAGCCAGGCGCAGGCCAGACGGTCCACCCAGGGGCGCCGGCGCGTGGCCCAGCGCCGGCCGCGGTAGTCGGCCGGGTTGCGTGGCTCGATGGCCCGGTCCGCTGGCCGGGGTTCATCGGGCGCGAGGGCGCGGTTGCCCGCTGTCTCCAGTTCCACCAGGGCGGTGTCCACCCGCGCGGCGCTGTCGTCGGGAAAGAAATCGATGTCGCACAGGGAGGAGAACGCCTTGCGCAGCTTGCGCGCCTGCTTCAGCACTTCGAGGGCATTGTCGCCGGCCAGGCCGCCGCGGCAGTCGGCGATATCGGCCAGCAGAGCCGCGAAGGCCTCGCGCCGTGAGAACAGGGCAGGGAATTCGTCGCAATCGGCGCCACTCGCCTCCAGCAGGCTGGCCATACCGCCCGCCCCCTGCACCTCGGCCCGCACTGTCTCCAGGGTGGCGCGGCAGTCGTCCCGTGCCGGCAGCAGGTAGACCCCGTCGCGTAGGACCGCCGCGCCGGCCGCCTTGAGCATGCGCCAGGCGCGCATGCGCACGGTGGCATTTTCCGTGGGGAGGCTGAGGATGAGGATTAGCCAATTCATGATGTAGCAGACTCTACATCAATGTAGAATTCGCGACAATATTTAGTGTAAAGAAGCGCTGATCACTTGGTCATGCCCGCGAGGGCGGCGCTCCATTATCCGCCGCTTCCCGACGGTCGGACAGTTCGCCACCTATTCCCGCTGCCGCGCGACATCACGCCAGCCCAGCACCCGCACGCCACTGCGCTCGAAGCTTTCCTCCCCGCCATAGACCAGCCAGGGCTGAGAAGCCTCGTCGGCTGCGAAGCGGGTGGAGCGCTGTCCGGCGCGGATGTAGTCGGGCGTCACCGTGCGCCCGGACTTGATCTCCACGGTCTGCAGCCGGCCTTCGCGCTCGAACAGCAGGTCGGCCTCCAGTCCGTTGTTGTCGCGCCAGAAGTACAGGTCGGTGGGACGGCCTGCATGCAGACGCAGCTTGACGAACTCGCTCACCACCAGGGTTTCGAACAGGGCGCCGCGCAGGGGATGCAGGGCCAGCACCCCGGCATCGCGGATGCCGAGCAGCCAACAGGCCAGCCCCACGTCGACGAAATAGAGCTTGGGGGTCTTCACCAGGCGCTTGCCGAAATGGCGGTGATAGGGTGGCAGCAGGAACACCAGGTCGCTGGCCTCCAGCACCGACAGCCAGGCGCGCGCGGTGCTGGGTGGCCACGTAGCTGGCGAACCAGTCCTCCGTCGTGACCGGCTGCGCGTGCAGCGCCGGGTAGCCACCCTTCACCATGCAGGCATCCAGTTCCCGCATGGCGGTCGCCGGCAGCTCGCCCAGGGACAGCGGCAGCAGGCGCGCCATGCCCGCCCGCCCGGCGAGCGACTGGGTGACACCGGACAGCAAGCCGAACTGCTGGGAGCCGGTCAGCACGAAACGCCCCGGGGTACGTTGCTCGTCCACCAGGGTCTGCAGCCAGGAGAAGAGATCGGGCCAGCGCTGGGCCTCGTCGAACACCGCGCCGGCGCGGAAGCGGGCCAGGAACCCCTGTGGATCCTCCTCGGCAAAGGCCCGTTCCATGGGGTTTTCCAGGTTGACGTAGGGCTTGTCGGGAAAACACGCACGCACCAGGGTCGTCTTGCCGGACTGGCGCGGGCCGGTCACGGCGACGATGGGGAAGCCGGTGGCCAGTCGGGCCAGGGTCGGGGCAAGGTCGCGTGGGAACATGGCAGATTTATACTATTTGATGATTATATTGTCAATATGTATAAGAAAGTGGTTCCGGACCGCGGAATGGGTGTAATTGGGTGTAGCTGTGGAGACCTGCCCTGTGGCGTAAAGAGCACGTCCCCTCTCCCCCCGGAGAGGGGCAGAGGGGGTTCAGGCATAACCACCTGAAAAATAAATCCGCCCCCTTCGCCCGAAGACCAGGTGTTAATGGGTGTAATTGGGTGTATTATTGGCGCCATGCTTCGCTCCGAAAGCATTCTGATCACCCCGGAGATCCTGCGCCTGATCGCCACCATCGAAAGCATCGGGTCATCCACCCGCATCGAAGGCAGCAAACTGTCCGACCGTGACGTGGAGCGATTGCTGTCGAACCTGGAGATCCAGTCCTTTGCCAGCCGCGACGAGCAGGAAGTGGCCGGCTACGCCGAACTCATGGACCTGGTGTTCAGCGCGTGGCAGGGCATCCCCTTCACCGAGAATCACATCAAGCAACTGCATCAGATCCTGTTGCGCTTCAGCGAGAAGGACACCTGGCACTGTGGTAACTACAAGACCAATCCGAACAGTGTCGCCGCCTTCGACGAAAACGGCGCTCAGATCGGCATCGTGTTTCAGACGGCGTCGCCCTTCGACACGCCGCGTCTGACGGCGGAACTGGTCGCCTGGGTCAACGAAGCGCGCGAGACGGGACAGCTGCACCCCCTGCTGGTCATCGCCCTGTGCATTGTGGTGTTCCTGGAGATCCATCCCTTCCAGGATGGCAACGGCCGGCTGAGCCGGGCGCTGACGACACTGCTGCTCCTGCAGGCGGGTTACGCCTATGTACCCTACAGCTCGCTGGAAAGCGTGATCGAACAGAACAAGGAAGCCTACTACCTGGCGCTGCGCCAGACCCAGGGCACGATCCGCAGCGATACACCGGATTGGCAACCCTGGTTGGTGTTCATTC
>JAIVHA010000256.1 GCA_020201295.1 Lysobacteraceae bacterium
CCTGGAATCGAAACTGGTAACCGCTCACCTCGACGCCTTCGCCCGGGACCAGGCGCACATCCCGTTCCACCTCGTAGGTCATGACCATGGCCACCGCCACCAGGAACACGGCCACGCCCGTGTGCGCCATCTGCATGCCGAGGTAGGATGGCTTGAGACTCCCGAGGCGCGCCGCCAGTCCACGGCGACCGGCATTGCCACGCAGCCGTGCGAGGATGTCGCGCAGCACTGTCAGCCCGATCCAGGAGGCGATCATCAGGCTCCCGCTGGTCAGGGGCGACCAGTGACCCATGGCGAAGGGCCACAGCCCGCCGATCACCAGGCTGGCCAGCAGCAACCAGCGCAGCTTCCACAGCAACTCCATCGGGTCATCCTGTTTCCAGCGCGTCAGCGAACCCAGCCCGATGAGGAACAGCAGCGGCATCATGATGGGGGCGAAGACGCGCTCGAAATAGGGTGGACCGACCGATATCTTGCCCAGGCCCAGGGCGTCCATGGCCAGCGGGTAGAGGGTACCGAGCATGACCGCCAGCATGGCCACCACCAGCAGCACGTTGTTGGACAACAGCAGCGATTCGCGCGAGAAGGGCGCGAAACTGCCCCCCATGCCCACCTTCGGCGCGCGCCAGGCATAGAGCGCCAGCGACAGGCCGGTGGCCAGCGCCAGGAAGGCCAGCAGGAACACGCCCCGTTCGGGATCGGTGGCGAAGGCATGCACCGAAGTGATCACGCCGGAACGCACCAGGAAGGCGCCCAGCAGCGTGAGTGTAAAGGTGAGGATGGCCAGCATCACGGTCCAGCTCTTGAAGCTGCCGCGTTTCTCGCTCACCGCCAGGGAATGCAGCAGGGCGGTGCCGGTGAGCCAGGGCATGAAGGAGGCGTTCTCCACCGGGTCCCAGAACCACCAGCCGCCCCAGCCCAGTTCGTAGTAGGCCCACCAGCTGCCCAGGCCGACACCGAAGGTGAGGAAGGCCCAGGCCACGGCCGTCCAGGGGCGTGACCAGCGCGCCCAGGCGGCATCCAGGCGGCCGCTCAGCAGCGCGGCAATGGCGAAGGCGAAGGGCACCGAGAAGCCCACATAGCCCATGTAGAGCATCGGCGGGTGAATGATCATCCCAGGGTCCTGCAGCAGCGGACTGAGATCCCGTCCGTCCAGCGGGGCGGGCAGCAGGCGATCGAAGGGATTGGAGGTGAAGATCATGAAGGCGAGGAAACCCAGGCTCACCAGGCCCATCACCCCCAGCACGCGGGCCGTCATGGCAAGGGGCAGGCTGCGTGAACCAAGACTTACGGCCACACCCCAGGCGGACAACATCAGCACCCACAACAGCAGCGAACCCTCGTGCCCACCCCAGACCGCCGTCACCTTGTAATAAGTCGGCAGGGCCAGGTTCGAATGACTGGCCACGTACTGGACGGAAAAATCACTGCTGACGAAGGCCGCGACCAGGCAGGCGAAGGCCAAGGCCACCAGGAAGAACTGGCCCACGGCCGCATAAGGGGCGATGCGCATCCAGGCCAGATTGCCGCGCGCCGCGCCGGCGATGGGCAGGACGGCCTGCACCAGCGCCAGGGAGATGGCCAGCGCCAGGGCGACCTGACCCAGCTCGGCATTCATTGGTAATCCCCGCTGGCAGGGCCAGTGTCAGTGGCAAGGGTCTCGGGTGGCAGATCCCGGCGAGCCCGCATCATGGCCTCGGCGGCTTCCGGCGGCATGTAATTCTCGTCATGCTTGGCCAGAACCGTGGAGGCACGGAAGATGCCGTCGCCGGCCAGGGTGCCCTGGGCGACCACGCCCTGCCCTTCCCGGAACAGGTCCGGCAGGATGCCGTCGTAGAACACCGGCAGATGCGCGACCCCGTCCGTGACCACGAAATGGACGCGGATGCTTTCCGGATCGCGGCGCACACTGCTCTCCTGCACCATGCCGCCGATGCGGAAGGTGCGATCAAGGGGCGCCTCCCTGGCCAGCACCTCCGAGGGAGTGAAAAAGAACACCAGGTTGTCCTGGAAGGCGTTCATGACCAGCGCGCTGGCCACCACCAGGCCGGCCAGGGCCGCGGTAATAAAGGCCAACCGTTTGTGACGTGGTTTCATGATTCGACTCTCTTCAGTGATGCCAGGGTGCGCCGCAGCTGCCCCACCAGTGCTTTCCGATTATGTATGGCCAAATAGACCTCCACCAGGATCAACAGCGCGGCCGCGCCGTAGGACCCCCACACGTAGAGTGCATAGCCACCCATGGAGAAAAATTCCAGCATGCCATCAACTCCCACCGTCATCCTCCACCACCTCTGACACCCAGGCAGCGAAACGTTCCCGCTTCAACGTCTCGGCCTGGGCGCGGGTGAGCACCACCGCGATGCTGTACATCCAGCATGCCAGGGCCAGGGCGATCAGTGCCGTGAACATACTCCAGGCCATGGTCGGCGCACCGGTCACGGTTATAGACACCCCCTGGTGCAGGGTGTTCCACCATTGCACGGAAAAATAGATGATGGGCACGTTGACCGCGCCCACCATGGCCAGCAGCGAAGCGGCCCGGGCCGCGCGCTCGCGGTCATCGATGGCATTGTGCAGCCCGATGTACCCGAGGTAGAGGAACAGCAGGATCAGTTCGGAGGTCAGGCGCGCGTCCCATACCCAGTAGGTGCCCCAAGTGGGCTTGCCCCACAGCGCCCCGGTCCAGAGGGCCAGGAAGGTGAACATGGCACCGGTGGGTGCCAGGGAACGCGCCATCACATCGGCCATCTTGATGCGCCATACCACGTTGATGAGGGCATAGCCCGCCAGCAGCAGGTAGAGGAACATGGACATCCAGGCCGCAGGCACGTGAATGAACATGATCCGGTAACTGTCCCCCTGCTGATAATCGGTGGGCGCAACGAAAAAACCGATATAC
>JAIVHA010000102.1 GCA_020201295.1 Lysobacteraceae bacterium
GGCCAGACCGCTGCCGTACTGAGCACACCGGATTGGCCGCTGTTCGTGGCACTAGGTGTGCTCGGCGCGGGATTGTCGTTCGTTCTTTATATCATTGGCCTGAATCATACTGCTCCGGCC
The DNA here is from genome assembly GCA_020201295.1 of Lysobacteraceae bacterium. GTDB lineage: Bacteria > Pseudomonadota > Gammaproteobacteria > DSM-19610 > DSM-19610 > JAIVHA01. The sequence goes on from JAIVHA010000102.1 coordinate 121, forward strand.
GTGGCCTCGATTGTGGCAATGGTCGAACCGGTCACCGCGTCGCTGTTCGGCGTCGTGGTGTTAAACGAAATCCTGGTTGGCCCGCAGATTCTGGGTATGGTGCTGATATTGGTCACAGTGACCGCGTTGAGCGTATATTCGAGTTCCGGACGGCCACCTTCCAATTCAACCAGTAACTGACGGCGTAATACGAAAACCGCCCGCTCACTTCCCCCGCCAGTGCAGGTGGTACAGATCGTGGCGCCGGTCGCGCAGGTTCTTCACCGTGCCGCTGTTACGCGCCGTGGTCAGGGTGTCCGGCCGCAGGTCGGCGATGGCCACGGTCTCCACGTTGGGCGTGGTGTCGGCGGAGATGCCGTCGCGGGCGAAGGGGAAGTCGCAGGGCGTAAGGATGCAGCTCTGCGCGTACTGGATGTCCATGTTGGCGACGTTGGGCAGGTTGCCCACGTTGCCGGACATGACCACGTAGAGCTGGTTTTCCACGGCGCGCGCCTGGCAGCAGTAGCGTACCCGCAGGTAGCTCTGGCGCTCGTCGGTGCAGAAGGGCACGAACAGGATCTGGATGCCCTGGTCCGTCAGGTGGCGCGCCAGCTCCGGGAATTCCGCGTCATAGCAGATCAGCACGCCGATGGGGCCGCAGTCGGTCTCGATGGCGTTCAGGGTGCTGCCGCCCTCGATGTTCCACCAGTAGACCTCGTTGGGCGTGGGATGGATCTTGGGCTGTTCGTGCACCGTGCCGTCGCGCAGGAACACGTAGGAGATGTTCTCCACCCGCCCTGATTCCACCCGGGTCGGGTGCGAACCGCCGATGATGTTGATGTTGTAGCGCAGCGCCATGTCGCGCAGGGCCTCGCGGAAGCGCGGCGTGTACTTGGTCAGGGCCTCGATGGATTCCGCCGGCGTGAGCTGCTGGTCTTCAATGGATAGCAGCTGCAGGGTGAACAGCTCCGGGAAGACGACGAAATCGCCCTTGTAGTCGGCCACCACGTCCACGAAATAGGCCACCATCTCCAGGAACTCCTCGAAGGAACGTACACGCCGCTGCATGTATTGCACGGTGCCGACGCGAATGGTGTCCGGCATGCGTCCACCATACCCCTTCTCATTTGCCACTTCCCGAGCATCCGCCACCCGGGGGTTGCGCCACACCAGGTGGACGCCATAACCCATGGACTGGTGATCCACGTCCAGGTAGCCCGGGATGATCCCGATGACCTCGAAACCGTTGCGCAACTGGAAGGACAGCACCGGGTCGCGCACCTGTTTGGCCTGGACGGCCTGCACGTACTTTTCCACGCTGCCATATTTTTTCATGCGCCTGGCGAGGGACGGCAGGCGGCCGGAGAACACGACCCCCTTGAGGCCCAGCGACTGGCACAGCTTCTTGCGCTCGTTGTAGAGCCGCTGGCCGAGGCGGTAACCACGGTATTCGGGATCGACGCAGACCTCCATGCCGTAGAGCCAGTCCCCGGCGGGGTCATGGCGCGAGGCATAGCCGTTGCCGGTGATCTCCGCCCAGGTATGGGGCTTGAGACCGATGGCCTCGCGGATACGGAAGGTGGCGCAGTAGGCCACCACCTTCTCGTCCACCAGCACCACGAACTGGCCCTTGGGGAAATTGTTGATCTGGCCCATGACCTCGCCTTCCGAGTAGCCGTGCATGCCGGTGCCGGCATAGACGCGCGAAGTCAGGTCCGCGATGGCCGTGGCGTCGGCGGGCCGGGCATTACGCACGACCAGTTTGCTGGAGGGATTGGAAAGCTTGCTATCCATGGATGGTCACCTGTCGGTCGATGAACTCGTTAAAGTGCGCGCAATCATCGAATCCATTGTTTGTAAAGGCACTTGTAGGAGCGGCGCGAGCCGCGATGATATGCGCCCGGGAATTCGCGGCTCGCGCCGCTCCTACAACGTGTCATCCTGTCCCCGGGCGGATTCCAAGACGATAAAGCTGTAGGGATAGGGGTTCTGCTCGTCAGGGGCATGCTGCTCCCGTGAACGTTCCCGCCAGCGCGCCGCATCCAGTTCGGGGAACCGGGTATCCCCCTCGATCTCGGCGTCGATCAGGGTGAGGTAGATACGGTCCGCCCGCGGCAGCAACTGGCGGTAGAAGTCGGCGCCGCCGATGATCATGACCTCTTCCACGTCACCGGCCGCGGCCAACGCCGCCTCGATGGAATGCGCCACCAGGCAGCCTTCCGCCTGGTAGGCGGAATCACGCGTCACCACGATGTTGGTGCGTCCCGGCAGGGGCCGGCCGATGGAATCGAAGGTCTTGCGGCCCATGATGATCGGCTTGCCCATCGTCACCGCCTTGAAGTGGCGCAGGTCCGCCGGCAGCCGCCAGGGCAGCTGGTTATCCTTGCCGATGACGCCGTTGCGCGCCATGGCCACCACGAAGCTGATGATGGCCATCAGACCGCCACCGGCGCCTTGATATGGGAATAGGGATCGTAGTCCACCAGCTCGAAATCCTCGAAGCGGAAGGCAAACAGGTCCTTCACCTCGGGGTTGATGCGCAGGTGTGGCAGCGGGCGTGGCGCGCGGCTGAGCTGTAGATCGGTTTGTTCGAGGTGATTGGAATAAAGATGGGCGTCGCCCAGGGTGTGAATGAATTCGCCGGCCTCGAGCCCGGTCACCTGGGCGATCATGCGCGTCAGCAGGGCATAGGAGGCGATGTTGAAGGGCACGCCCAGGAAGATGTCGGCGCTGCGCTGGTAGAGCTGGCAGGACATCGGCCGCGGGCCAGGAACGCCACTGGGAACCGTACACCGGGCCGAGGTTGCCCTGCGCGTCGGCCCATTCGTCCCAGATGCGGACGCCGTTTTCCTTCAGGTAGCGGATATTGGTGTCGCCGCTCAGGAACCACAGCAGCTCATGGATGATGGAGCGCAGGTGCAGCTTCTTGGTGGTGACCACGGGAAAGCCTTCCGCCAGGTCGAAGCGCATCTGGTAGCCGAACACGCTCAGGGTGCCGGTACCGGTGCGGTCCTCCTTGCGCACGCCGTGCTCGCGCACATGGCGCATCAGGTCCAGGTACTGCTTCATGCCGTCTCCTCTCCTCGCTTGCGATAGGCCAGCGCCAGCAGCAACAGGCCGAACAGGATCATGGGCAGAGTCAGCACATGCCCCAGGGTCAGCCAGCCCCCGGCCAGGTAGCCGATGTGCGCATCGGGCAGGCGCACGAACTCCACGCCGAATCGGAACAGGCCGTAGCCGAGCAGGAACAGGCCCGACACGGCCATCACCGGCCGCGGCTTGCGCGCGAAGAACCAGAGGATGGCCAGCAGCACCGGCCCTTCCAGGATGGCCTCATAGAGCATGGAGGGATGGCGCGCCTGCTGGTCCACGAAGGGAAACACCATGCCCCAGGGCAGGTCCGTCGGCCGCCCCCACAACTCGCCGTTGATGAAGTTGCCGATGCGCCCGGCGCCCAGGCCGACCGGGATCAGGGGCGCGATGAAATCGGTGACGGCGAAGAAGCGCCGCCCGGTCTTGCGCCCATACAGCCACATGGCCAGCAGCACGCCGAGCAGGCCGCCGTGGAAGGACATGCCGCCCTGCCAGACCTTGAACAGGACCCAGGGCTGTTCCAGGAACAGGGGCAGGTTGTAGAACAGGATGTAGCCCACGCGGCCACCCAGTACCACGCCAAGGGCCGCATAGAACAGCAGGTCGTCGATCTCCGCCACCTGCCAGCCGGAGTTCGGGCGCGCCGCCTGCACGCGGCCCAGCCACCAGCCACCCAGGAAGCCGATCAGGTACATGAGCCCGTACCAGTGCACCTGCAGGGGGCCCAGGCCCAGGGCGACGGGATTGATATCAGGGTATGTCAGCATGCTGTCATTCTGGCTGTTCCACGAAAATCAATTATTGGCCACGGAAGCACACGGAAAAACACGGAAGAAACCCTTAGTAATGCGCAATGACGACACAATGATTTTTTCCGTGTTTTTCCGTGTGCTTCCGTGGCCATTCACAGGTATGGAT
>JAIVHA010000257.1 GCA_020201295.1 Lysobacteraceae bacterium
CGAAGGCGAACAGCAGGCCAATCAGGGCCAGGCCCCAGAACACCACGCCGGTCACCTTGACCGGCAGACCGGTGTGGGGCATGGCCGGCGCCTTCATCACGGGATCGCGCCCGGTCATCGGAACCGGGCGTACTGGAGGATGATGAGCATGGGACAGACCCCACTGAGTCCGGCGCCGAAGATGGCAAAACCCATGAACCAGGCAAACCACCAGAGCTGCTCGGGGAACACCAACAAGGACAGGATCAGGCAGATCGCCACCGTCAGGCGCCAGGCGCGCTCAGCATCGAAGGGGATCAGGGCATCGGGATTGGCATAGGTGTCCGTGCCGCCCATGCCCCTGGCCCGATTGATCAGCAGAGGGATACGGTAATTGCTGACCCCCTCCAACAGCTGCAGGCCGATCACCGCCAGCAATACCTGGTGAAGATCGAAATACAGGGAAATCAGGAGGGTGAGACCCAGGAGTAGCCGGTACAGGCGATCGCTCATGCTTCGTTTCCAAGCCGTTCGCAAGAAAACCCCGTGCAGAGTCGCGCCCACCACAGGGTACTTATGTACCTGTCGTAGCGGCCCGCAGCGGGCAAACTTGATAGAGATCAAACCATGAATAACAGTGAGTTACCCGATGAGCCGGGTGGCGGAAAGACCTCGCGCGTGGGGACGGGCAGGCCTGGAGGTCAGCCACGCCGCCAGCGGGTAGTGCCGGCGGCATCCTCCAGTTGAATACCGGCCGCCTGCAACTCATCGCGAATGCGGTCGGCTTCGGCCCAGTCCTTGCGGGCCCGGGCATCGAGGCGGGCCTGGATACGGGCCTCGATTTCGTCATCCTCCAGTCCACCCGCCTCCCGGACGGGCTGGCCCCGCAGGTACTGGAGCGGGTCGGCCTGCAGAATGCCCAGCCGCGCCCCCAGCTGCACCAGGGTAGCGGCCAGGCGGGGAGCCTCATCCGTCCCGGCTTCCCGTGCCCGGTTCAGTTCCCGCGTCAGTTCGAACATTACCGCCAGGGCCTCGGCACTGTTGAAATCATCATCCATGGCGGCGCTGAAGCGACGCTGGTACTCGCTGTCCTCCAGGGCCTCCCCGCGCGACACCCCGCGCAGGGCGGTGTAGAAGCGGGTCAGGGCCGCGCGCGCCTTGTCCAGATTGTCATCGCTGTAGTTGAGCGGGCTGCGGTAATGGCTGGCGAGGATGAAATAGCGCACTTCCTCGGGCTGGTAGCGGGCCAGGATCTCGCGCACGGTGAAGAAATTGCCCAGGGACTTGGACATCTTCTCCTCGTCCACCTGCACGAAGCCATTGTGGATCCAGTAGTTCACGAAGTGACAACCGGTGGCGCCCTCCGACTGGGCGATCTCGTTTTCGTGGTGGGGAAACTGCAGGTCCATGCCGCCGCCATGGATATCGAAGTGATTGCCCAGGCACTGGGTAGACATGGCGGAGCACTCGATATGCCAGCCGGGACGGCCCGCGCCCCAGGGCGAGGGCCAGCTGGGTTCACCGGGCTTGGCGGCCTTCCAGAGTACGAAATCCAGGGGATCGTCCTTGGCCTCGGCCACCTCCACCCGGGCGCCGGCACGCAGGTCCTCGGGGTTCTTGCCGGACAGCCGGCCATAGCGCTCGAAGCGGCTGACATCATAGTAGACATCCCCGTTGCCGCCGGCGTAGGCATAGCCTTTCGCCACCAGGGTCTCGATCATGGCGAGGATCCCGTCCATGGAGGTGGTGGCACGCGGCTCCAGGTCGGGCGGCAGCACGCCAAGGGCTTCCGCGTCCTCGTGCATGGCGGTGATGAAGCGCCCGGTCAGGGCATCGATGGGTTCACCGTTCTCGTTGGCGCGCTGGATGATCTTGTCGTCGATGTCGGTGATGTTGCGTACATAGGTGACCTCATACCCCAGGGCACGCAGGTGCCGCACCACCACGTCGAACACCACCAGCACCCGGGCATGGCCGAGGTGGCAGAGATCGTAAACCGTCATGCCGCACACATACATGCGCACCTTGCCGGGCTCGATGGGCACGAAGTCCTCTTTCTGGCGGGTCAGGCTATTGTAGATCTGCAGCATTGCCGGGGTCCTGGTATCCAGTCTGGTGGCGGGCATGGGGCGCATCATGGTAGCGGAAACACACCCCGGCTCAAAGCCGGTTTCTTGTACCGTCGGCAAAAACCCTTATCATGGGCGGCTCTTGATCCGGAGAACACCTCACATGGCACCCCTATACCGCCTGTTGCTCGGCCTGTTCATCGCCCTCGGCCCCCTCGCCTCCCAGGCAGAGGGCCTATCCCCCGCAGGAGATTCGAAAATGACCGTTGAGATGCAAACCAACCATGGCACCATCGTGCTGGAACTGGATGCCAAGCGTGCACCCAAGACCGTGGAGAATTTCATCCAGTATGCAAAGGATGGTTACTATGACGGCACGGTCTTTCATCGCGTCATACCCGGCTTCATGATCCAGGGCGGCGGCTTCGAGGTCGGCATGAACCAGAAGCCCACCCGGGATCCCGTGAAGAACGAGGCCGACAACGGCCTGAAGAACGAAACCGGCACCATCGCCATGGCACGCACCAACGACCCCCATTCCGCCACCGCGCAGTTCTTCATCAATTTGAAAGACAATGACTTCCTCAACCATAGTTCGCCAAGTCCCCAGGGTTGGGGCTACTGTGTGTTCGGCCGCGTGACCGATGGCATGGAGGTGGTGCAAGCCATCGAAAAGGTCGACACCGGCAACAAGGGCTTCCACCAGGATGTGCCCGTGACGGATGTGATCATCGAAAAGGTCACCGTCATCGAAGACTGATCCCGGCCCAGGAGGGGCGCGGATACCGCCCCTCCCCCACCCGC
>JAIVHA010000258.1 GCA_020201295.1 Lysobacteraceae bacterium
TCGTACGCCTGCCGGCCCTCCTCAACCCCAACTGGGAACTGCTGACCCGCGCCTACATCACCGCCGACCTGCTCGGCGTGGTGGACGATGTCCATACCGACCTGTTCGACCGCATCCATGTGAAGCGGGATCGCAGCCTGCACAGCGAGGACGGCCTGGCCGCCTTTTTTGCCGAGCACGGCGTGGAAGAGCAGAAATTCCGCGAAACCTTCCATTCCTTCGCTACCATGACCCGCGTCAACCAGTCCAGGCTCATGAGTCGCCGCTATGGCGTCAACGGCGTGCCCACCATCATCGTCAATGGCAAGTACCGCGCCAACGCCAGCATGGCCGGCGGTACCCACGAGGGCATGCTGCGGGTGGTCGACCACCTGATCGAAAAGGAATACGAGGCCATGAACCCGGCCACGGCGGATGCGCAACATTAATCCATGAAGGCCGCCGAGCTGTTCCTGAAGTGCCTGGAAAACGAGGGCGTGGAGTACATCTTCGGCGTGCCGGGCGAGGAAAACCTGGACGTCATGGACGCCCTGCTGGATTCGCCCATCCAGTTCATCACCTGCCGCCATGAACAGGGGGCGGCCTTCATGGCCGACGTCTACGGCCGCCTCACCGGCCGCGCCGGGGTCTGCCTGTCCACCCTGGGGCCGGGCGCCACCAACCTGATCACCGGTGTCGCCGACGCCAACATGGACCATGCCCCGCTAGTGGCCATCGCCGGCCAGGCCGACACCAACCGGCTGCACAAGGAATCCCACCAGGTGCTGGACCTGCGCCAGCTGTTCCAGCCCATTACCAAGTATTCCTCCCAGCTGCTCGACGCCGACATCATCCCCGAGGTGGTGCGCAAGGCCTTCAAGCTGGCGCAGACGGAAAAGACCGGCGCCACCTTCATCGAATTCCCGGAGAACATCGCCAAACACGAGGTCGACCTCAAGCCCCTGCCGGTGAAGCATATGGTCACGCCGGAACCGGCCCAGGAGCGGGTGGAGACCGCCGCCAAGCTGATCTCCGCCGCCCGCCATCCCATGATCCTGGCCGGCAACGGGGTCATCCGCGCCGGTGCCTGCCAGCAGCTGGCGGAATTCGCCGAGGCCCTCAATATCCCGGTCACCAACACCTTCATGGCCAAGGGCGTGGTGCCCTTCCGCCACCCCACGGCCCTGGGCAGCGCGGGCCTGCAGGCCAACGACTATGTGAGCGTGGGCTTCAACCAGGCCGATGTGATCATCTGCGTGGGCTACGACCTGGTGGAATACCACCCCCACCTCTGGCACCCCACCGCCGACCGCACCCTCATCCACATCGACAGCAGCTCGGCGGAGGTGGATGCCCACTACCCCGTCGCCGCCGGCGTGGTGGGCGACATCAAGCACGGCCTGGCGCGCATCGCCGCCCTGGCCACGCCCCACCAGGGCGAGCCCATGCGCGCCCTGCGCCAGGCCCTCATCGAGGAGATGCGCCAGCATCGCCACGACACCGAGGTGCCCATGAAGCCGCAGAAGATCATCTGGGACCTGCGCACCGTGCTCGACCTGGAGGACATCGTGGTCTGCGACGTAGGCGCCCACAAGATGTGGATGGCCCGCATGTTTCGCTGCGAGCACCCTAATACCTGCTTGATTTCGAACGGATTTGCCAGCATGGGCATCGCCGTGCCCGGGGCCATCGCCGCCAAGCTGGTGCACCCGGAACGGGCCGTGGTGGCGGTCACCGGCGACGCCGGGTTTATGATGAACTCCCAGGAGATCGAAACTGCCATGCGCCTCGGCGTGCCGATCGTCATATTGATCTGGAACGATGGCGGCTACGGGCTGATCGAGTGGAAGCAGCTGAATACCTTCAAGCGCGCCTCCCACGTGCATTTCGGCAACCCGGATTTCGTACAATATGCCCAGTCCTTCGGCGCCGCGGGCTACCGGGTCAGCCCGGAAGACGATCTGCAGGCTTTACTGCGCCGTGCATTGGCCGATAAGCGGGTAAGCGTGATCGACTGCCCGGTGGATTATCGCGAAAACCTGAAACTCACCGAGACCCTCGGCAAGCTGGTATGTCAGTTATGAGCAGTGTCCAACCCATTATTGAAGCGGATGTGCCACTGGCCGGCCCGGGCCAGCGCATCAAGCTGCTGAGCTACAATGTGCAGGCGGGTATCTGCACCACCCGCTACCACCAGTATGTCACTTCGAGCTGGAAGCACGTGCTGCACCACCCGCAGCGTTTCCACAACCTGGACCGCATCGCCCAGCTGGCGCGCGGCTACGACCTGGTGGGTCTGCAAGAAGTGGATGCCGGCAGCCGGCGCAGCGGCTTCGTGAACCTGACCCAGTACCTGGCGGAAAAGGCCGAATTTCCCTTCTGGGACGACCGCACCAACCGCCGCCTGGGTCGCTTCGCCAGCCACAGCATGGGCATGCTGAGCCGCTATCTGCCCTTGGAGATCACCGAACACAAGCTGCCCGGGCGCGTGCCGGGGCGTGGCGTGCTGTGCGTGCGCTACGGTCGCAAGGACGCCTCGCTGATGGTGATGATCGTGCACCTCGCGCTGAGCCGGCGCGCGCGCATGGAACAACTCGCCTTCCTCAGCGAACTGGTCAACGAGCACCGCAACGTGGTGCTCATGGGCGACATGAACTGCCCCTCCGAAAGCCCCGAGATCAACCAGTTCATCAACCGCACCCTGATGTGCGAGCCGGCCCATGGCCTGCATACCTTCCCCAGCTGGCGGCCGGAGCGCAACATCGACCACATCCTGGTCAGCCCCACCCTGAAGGTGGAACAGGTCAAGGTGCTCGACTACCCGGTCTCCGACCACCTGCCCATCGCCATGGAAATCACCCTGCCCGATTCGGGACCTCATGGTAGCAACGGACGACAACCCGCAGGACGCCCGCCAGTGGCAGGGAAAATACTACGACAGCCTGGAAGCCTTTGAAAAAAAGGAAAAACAATGGGCTGACGTGGAAGATCTGCTGCGCCGCACCCTGTCGCGCCTGACCCTGGCCGCCGAGGGCTCGGACGACGCCCTGGACCACCAGCTCAAGGAACTGCGCGACGCCATCCGCGACCGCGAGGACAGCCGCCGCCTCGGCCAGCGGATCGAGGCCATGACCCGCACCCTGGTGAAACTGGACGAGACGCGCAACCGCCAGGCCCGCGCCACCCCCGCGCCCCATCCCCTGCTGCAACTGCTCGAACGCCTGCCCCTTCCCAAGGGCACCGGCCGCCACGTCAAGCAGTTGCGCAAGGAACTCGGGGGCCTGGCGACCGAAGCCACGCCCGACACCCTGCTTCAGGACTTCGTCGAACTGTTACGTGAAGCCCTGGACCTGGCCCGGGAAGAAGCGCCGGCCACCGCACCACCCGGCAGCGCCCCGGCCCGGGAAGGCCTGTTGCAGCGCTTGTTCGGCAAGAGCCAAGGTGCAGCGGAGGCCCGTACCCCGGAACCCGCGGGCCTGCGCACCGAAGAGGCCCTGCTGCAACTGCTGGAACAGCTCGAACTGCCGGCGGAATACACCGCGCGCGTGGCGGTCCTGCAGGACCGCCTGGAACAGGGGGTGCCGGAACGGGACTGGCCCGCATTGCTCGGCGAGATCGCCGGGCTGGTGCGCGAGATCCGACAGCGCATCCAGACCGAAAAGAAGGAGCTGGAAACCTTTCTGCGCCAGCTCACCGAACGCCTGCAGGAAGTGGATGCCCAGCTGCAGGGCAGTGAATCCCTGCGCGAGGCGCGGCTGCAGAGCAGTCGCGATCTGGACGCCGCCGTCAAACAGGAAGTACGCGGCATGGAATCACGGGTGCAGGCCACCGAGGACCTGGACCAGCTCAAGAGCGAATTGCAGTCCCACCTGGACAACATCGTCCAGCAACTGGGCCAGCACCAGCGCGAGGAGGAACAGAGCCACCAGCAGGCCCGCGAGGAAATGAG
>JAIVHA010000259.1 GCA_020201295.1 Lysobacteraceae bacterium
CCGTAGGAGCGGGCTCTGCCCGCGAACCAGTCGTGGCAACCCGTTCGCGGGCAGAGCCCGCTCCTACAATCATTTTGTTTATGGAGTACAACATGCAACCACTGGAAACCGGACGAGAGCCCCTCTCCTTCCGCCAGACCCTCGGCACCTGGGTGGAAAACCCCCGGGTGCAGAACCTCATCATCGCGCTGATCGTCATCAATGCCGTCATCCTCGGCATGGAGACCTCGCCGGCCATCATGGACCGCGTCGGCCCGCTGCTCATCACCCTGGACAGCATCATCCTCGGCGTGTTCGTGGTGGAGATCGGCATGAAGCTCATCGCCCAGGGACCGGGCTTCTTCCGCCGCGGCTGGAACCTGTTCGACTTCCTGGTGGTGGGCATCGCCCTGGTGCCCGCCAGCGGGCCGCTGGCCATCCTGCGCGCGCTGCGTATCCTGCGTGTGTTGCGCCTGCTGTCCATGTTGCCGCGGCTGCGCTTCGTGGTGGAGGCATTGCTGCATTCCCTGCCGGGCATCGGATCCATCGCCCTGTTGATGGTGGTGGTCTACTACGTGGCCGCGGTCATGGCCACCGGCCTGTTCGGTGCCACCCATCCGCAATGGTTCGGCGACATCGGCAGTTCGATGTATACCCTGTTCCAGATCATGACCCTGGAGAGCTGGTCCATGGGCATCGTGCGGCCGGTGATGGAAAGCCACCCCTACGCCTGGCTGTTCTTCATCCCTTTCATCCTGATCGCCACCTTCACGGTACTGAACCTGTTCATCGCCATCATCGTCGATGCCATGCAGACCATGCACGAGGCGGTGGTACAGAAGGAAGAAGCCGTGCTCACCGAGGTGGTGCACAGCGAGGGCGTGCAGATCGAGCAGGAATTGCGGGCGGTGCGCGAGGAACTGCGGGCCCTGCAGGACATGCTTCGCAAGTAGACCCGATCATTGCAAAATCCCTCCTGTAGATCCAACATTTGGTAGCACATGGGTGGGGTCAGGTCTTGCAATCCAACATTTGGTAGCACATGGGTGGGGTCAGGTCTTGCAATCCAACATTTGGTAGCCCGGTGGCTACCAAATGTTGGATTGCAAGACCTGACCCCACCCATGCAACTATCGGGTAGACCCATACCCCCTTTTGGTTTTGCGGGAAATGGCCGATAACCCTGGACGAACCAGGGCTGCCCGACAGCCGCTTCCCGCGAGACACATGGATGAAAAAGGGAGTGCCAACCCACAGCCAATCCTCCCTGCGACCCGGCCTGGCGGCCCGGGCGGGGCTGCGTATTGCGGCCATTTATGCCGTGCTGGGGGCCTTGTGGATCCTGTACTCGGACCGTTTCCTTGCGGAACTGGTCGAGGATCCCGCCCAGTGGATCCAGCTGCAGACCTACAAGGGCTGGATCTTCGTCGCCGTCACGGCCCTGTTGCTGGCCTGGCTGGTGACCCGGCTGGTCCGGCGTCTTCACCATAAAAACGTACAGGTACAACGACTTAACAGAACCCACCGGCTGTTGAGTGGCATCAATGGCACCATCGTGCGGGTGCGCAACCGCGACGAGCTGCTGAACAGCGTCTGCGAACTCGCCGTGCGGCGCGGGGGATTCCAGCTGGCCCGCATCCTGCTGCATCCCGCGCCCGGGGAGGCCCTGGTCCTGGCCAGCCAGGCGATGCCGGAAGGGTCTCCGCCCCACTCTGACCCCCCGCCCCTGGTGAAATTACAGCCGGAACCCCACTTGATCCCCATTATCCTCCATGATCTGGAGAAAATGGACAACGCGGGCAGCTGGCGGGAACTGGCGAAGGGCACGGGCCTGCGCTCCCTCGCCACCCTGCCCATCCCGGACTGGGCCAGTGCCGCCCCGGTCCGCGGCTGGCTGGAACTGGGCAGCATGGCGGCGGACCACTTCGATGCCGCCGAGATGGAACTGTTGCGGGAGATCGCGGCGGACATCGGCCTGGGCCTGGAGACCATCGAGAAATCCCTGAACCTGGAAGCACTGGCCCATTACGACCCGCTGACCGGCCTGCCCAACGAGGCCCTGCTGCGGGATCGCCTGCGCCAGGCCCTGGCACGCACCCCCTACGATGGCCGGGTGGTGGGCATGCTGCTCACGGAAGTGCCGGAGCTGGTCCGTCTCACCGACCTGCATGGCGTCCATGTGGGCGACCGCCTGCGCAAGGAACTGGCTGACTACCTGACTGACAGCGTGCGCGACGGCGACACGGTGGCGCGCACCGGCCGGTATTCCTACGCCATCCTGCTCACGGACATGGCCCGCACCGAGGACATGGTCGAACTCACCGAACGTCTGCTGCGCGGACCCGAGGTGGCCATCGAGGGCGAGGCCCTGCCCATCCAGCTGGCGCTACGCGGCGGGGCCGCCCTGTTTCCCGCCGATGGCGACAGCACTGATCAGCTCATGGGCCATGCCGCCCTGGCCCTGCACAACAATACCCGGGAACCCGGCAGCTGCACCTTCTATTCACCGGAACTGAACCAAATGGCCGTGAACCGGCTGCGCCTGACCCATGGCCTGCAGCACGCCATCGAGCGCGGGGAACTGGCACTGCACTTTCAACTACTGGTGGATGCCAGGGGGCGGCAGCCCATGGGCGCCGAAGCCCTGCTGCGCTGGCACAGTGCCAAACACGGGAATGTGGGGCCCGACGAGTTCATCCCCCTGGCCGAGGAAAGCAAGATCATCCACCCACTGGGCGACTGGGTGCTGGAACAGGCCTGCACGCAGTTGCGTGCCTGGAAGAAGGCCGGCGTCGAACCTTTCTACCTGTCCGTCAACATCGCCCCACCGCAACTGCTGGGCGCGGGGTTCGCGGAACACCTGCGCGAAATCATGGAACGAACGGGGGTCCTGCCCATGGCCTCCTGCCTGGCCATCGAGGTGACGGAAACCGCCTTCATGAACGACCTGGATCGTGCCGAGCAGGTATTGCACAAGATCCGCGCCCTGGGCGTACGGGTGTACCTGGATGACTTCGGCACCGGCTTTTCGTCCCTCAGCTACCTGAGCCGCCTGCCCGTGGATGCCCTGAAGATCGACCGCGCCTTCGTCCGCGACCTGCCCGGTGACGAGCGCGCAGGGTCGCTGGTCCGGGCCATCATCGCCCTTTCCCACAGCCTGGGGCTCACGGTAATCGCGGAAGGAGTGGAAACGGAAGAGCAGGCCGACTGGCTGGAGGCGCGCGGCTGCGACCTGTTGCAGGGCTTCCTCTACAGCCGGCCGGCAGCGGCGGAAAAACTGGAATTGCACAGCGGGGAGTATCGCCGGGCCAGAGCCCGACATTGATACCAAAGGAAGTGGTGCCCAGGGACAGAATCGAACTGCCGACACGGGGATTTTCAATCCCCTGCTCTACCGACTGAGCTACCTGGGCAAAAGAGAATTAATATAAAATACTGCCACTTACAGAGCTTGCCATCTCAAGTTGCGCGTAACACACGGTAGATTTCTAAAATATGGGGCACAAATTTGACACACCATAGGCAACCTTCTTGTCAGCCTAAATCTAATGAAACAATCTGACTATCCAGCACCTACCCCCCCCATAGAGGCCGCCCTTTATATAGGCAACAGCCCCCCGGAAGAGTGCTTACAAACCTACATCCGGATAATTATGCCGCATCAGCAGAGGAATTCGCCCGCAAAAAATGAACGGTAAGTTTCGCTAGTAGAAAATAAAACCCATTATCGCTCAATGAGGCGATACGCTGGATCGTTCCATCCCGAAT
>JAIVHA010000260.1:0-4672 GCA_020201295.1 Lysobacteraceae bacterium
GTCACCGCCTGCACCACCGGCACCCACAATATCGGTGAGGCCGCACGCATCATTGTCCACGGCGATGCCGATGTCATGATTGCCGGCGGCGCGGAAATGGCCAGTTCTCCTCTTGGCATGGGCGGCTTCGCGGCCGCCCGCGCCCTGTCCACCCGCAACGACGATCCGGAGACCGCCAGCCGTCCCTGGGATCTGGATCGCGACGGCTTCGTGCTCGGCGACGGAGCCGGCGTGCTGGTATTGGAGGAATACGAACACGCCAAGGCCCGTGGCGCCAACATCTACGCCGAGCTGGTCGGCTTCGGCATGAGCGGAGACGCCTATCACATGACCCTGCCCGCCGAGGGCGGCGCCGGCGCCGTGCGCTGCATGCGCGCGGCCCTGCGCGATGCCGGCCTCAACCCCGAGGATGTGCAGTACATCAATGCCCACGGCACCTCGACCCCGGCCGGCGACAAGGCCGAGGTGACGGGCATCAAGACCACCTTCGGCGACCATGCCATGAAGGTGGCCGTGAACTCCACCAAGTCCATGACCGGGCACCTGCTGGGTGCCGCCGGGGGCATCGAGGCGGTGTTCACGACCCTGGCAATCCGCGACCAGGTGTCGCCTCCCACAATCAACCAATTCACCCCGGATCCCGAGTGCGACCTGGACTTCGTACCCAACGAAGCCCGCCCCATGAACATCGAGGTGGCCATCTCCAATTCCTTTGGCTTCGGCGGCACCAACGGGACCCTGGTACTGCGCCGGGTCTGAGCGACCCGACCATGCCGGAAAATCACTCCCTGGTGCATCGGGAAAGACTTCCCGATGCACTCGACCTCCTGGCATTGCAGCGGGCTTTTCCGGCGCGTTATCCTCACCTCCTGGAAAGTTCGGCCCATAATGAGCAGGAGCATTTCGATATCCTGTTCGCCTTTCCGGGCGAGTCACTGGTGTTGCGGGATGGGCACTTGTCGCGCGGCGACGCGGTACTGGCCACCCAGTTTCTCACCGCCCTCGATGAATGGTGGCAGGCGGAACAGATACCGGACAGTGCATCCACCTTGCCCTTCCAGGGAGGCTGGTTCCTCTACCTGGGTTATGAACTGGCCACCGAGGTGGAGTCCAGCGTACCCTTTCCACCCGCACACCAGGCCCTGCCCACGGCCTTTGCCACCCGCTTTCCAGCCGCCCTGCTGCGTGACCGTCAAGACCAGTGCCTGTGGCTGGTAGCGGAGTCCGGTGCGGAGCCACAGCTGGCTCAGATGCGGCAGGATCTGGAGGCAGTGAGAGGGCGCGCAGCCACAGCACCGCCGGAACCGGACATCGGCGCCATCGAGGAGCAGGCGCCAGCGCAATACGACGCCGCCGTACAACGGGCGCTGCGCTATATCCGCGATGGCGACGTCTTCCAGGCCAACCTGTCGCGCCGCTGGCAGACCCGGCTGCAAACGCCCATCGACAACGCCGACCTCTATGCCCGCCTGCGCGCCCGCAATCCCGGCCCCTTCAATGGCCTGGCCACCTGGAAGGAGAGCGCCATCATCAGCTCCTCGCCCGAACGCCTGGTGCGGGTGCGTGCCGGCGTGGTGGACACCCGGCCCATCGCCGGCACCCGGCCTCGTGGTGCGGCGCAAGCGCAGGACCAGGCCCTGTCCGATGAACTGCTGGGTCACCCCAAGGAACGCGCCGAACACGTGATGCTCATCGACCTGGAACGCAATGACCTGGGCCGGGTGTGCGTGCCCGGCAGCGTGGAGGTGAACGAACTCATGGTGCTGGAAAGCTACGCCCATGTGCATCATATCGTCTCCAATGTGCGTGGCCGCCTGCGTGCCGAGGTCACCCCCGGCCAGGTGATTCGCGCCCTGTTCCCGGGAGGTACCATCACCGGCTGTCCCAAGGTACGCTGTATGCAAATCATCGCGGAGCTGGAAGGGGAAGGCCGTGGAGCCTATACCGGCGCCATGGGCTACCTCAATCGGGACGGCAATATGGATCTGAACATTCTCATTCGCACCCTGGTGCGCGATGGCGACCGACTCAGCCTGCGGGCCGGCGCCGGCATCGTGGCCGATTCCATACCGGAACGGGAGCTGGAAGAGACCCGTGCCAAGGCGCGTGGCCTGCTGCTGGCCCTGCGGGAGGAGCGCCCGTGAGCACGGCGCTGCACAGCCTGGTCAACGGCTGCGAGCAGGATCATATCCCCCTCGGCGACCGCGGCCTGCAGTTCGGGGACGGCCTGTTCGAGACCCTCTGCGTGCGGGCGGGACAGGCACGCTACTGGGAGCGCCACATGGCCCGCCTGCGGGCCGGCTGTGCTCGCCTGGGACTGCCGCCACCCGATGAACAGCGGCTGCATTTCGAGGTGGGGCGCCTCATCCGCCAGCAACCCCATGGTGTGGTCAAGATCCTGCTCACCCGGGGTACGGGCGGACGCGGCTACAGTCCGCCCGCGGACGCGGAGGTGAACCGCATCGTGCGTTACCTGCCCTGTCCCGACTTCCCGACAGAGGGCATGCACCTGGCACGCTGCGCCACCACACTGGGCCGCAACCCACGTCTGGCCGGCATCAAGCACCTCAACCGCCTGGAACAGGTCCTGGCCAGCCACGAACTGGCAGACCTGCAAGCCGATGAAGGCCTGCTGGCCGATAGCGAGGGGATGGTGATCGAGGGCACGCGCAGCAATCTGTTTCTGGTTCACCAGGGCGAACTCATTACGCCGGACCTGGGTCAATGTGGCGTCGCGGGCGTGTTGCGCTCCGTGGTGCTCGATACCTGTAGCGCCGCGGACATTGCCTGCCATATTCGCGAGGTGTCCTGGTCCGAGCTGGAGGAGGCCGAGGAACCTGGCGGTTCCGGAGGACGGCCTGCTGCTCGATTTCCGCCCCGGCAATACACTGCGCGGCCTGGCGCGGGAACTCGTGGAGCGGGGTGTACTGGATCATCCCTACTGGCTGCGCCTGCTGGGCCGGGACACGGGACTCGCAGCCCGCCTGCAGGCCGGGGAATATCGCATCGCGCCCGGCACCAGGCCCGAGGGTCTGTTGCGCCAGCTTGCCGCCGGCCGGGTGCTACAGCATGAACTCACGCTGGTGGAAGGCCACAACTTCCGTGAGATGATGGCGCGCATCCGCTCCCATCCGGTCCTGGTACAGACCCTGGCGGAGCTTCCGGACGAGGCGATCATGGAACGCATCGACCAACCGGGGGAGCATCCCGAGGGAAGGTTCCTGCCCGATACCTATCACTTTCCCCGCGGTACGACGGATGTGGAATTCCTGCGTCGCGCCTATGCCGCCATGGAGCGTGTTCTGAATGAGGCCTGGGAGAAGCGTGCCGAGGGCCTGCCACTGAAAACGTCCTATGAGGCCCTCATCCTCGCCTCCATCGTGGAGAAGGAGACCGGCCTGCCCGAGGAACGCGGCACCATCGCCGGGGTGTTCGTGCGGCGCCTGCAAAAGGGCATGCGCCTGCAGACGGACCCCACGGTGGTGTACGGCGCCGGTCCCGATTTCGATGGCCGCATCCGCTACGTACACCTGCGTACCGACACGCCCTATAACACCTACACCCGCCATGGCCTGCCGCCCACGCCCATCGCCATGCCCGGCATCGAGGCCATCCAGGCCGCCCTGCATCCCGAACCCGGCGATGCCCTGTATTTCGTGTCGCGCAATGACGGCAGCCACCATTTTTCCGCTACCCTGGCCGAGCACAACCGCGCCGTGGACAAATACCAGAGGAACCGCTGAATCATGACCCAAGGCCGCTTCATCACGTTGGAAGGCAGCGAGGGCGTGGGCAAGACCAGCAACCTCGCGTTCATGGAGCAACACCTGCGCGAGGCCGGCCGGGAAGTGGTGGTCACCCGCGAGCCGGGCGGCACGCCGGTGGGCGAGCAGATCCGCGCCCTGCTGCTGGACCCTGCCAACCAGGCCATGGTGTTCGACTGTGAGCTGCTGCTGATGTTCGCGGCCCGCGCCCAGCACCTCCAGGAGGTGATCCTGCCCGCCGTCGCGCGTGGCGCCTGGGTACTATGCGACCGGTTCACCGATGCCACCTATGCCTACCAGGGCGGTGGCCGTGGCGTCGCTGCTGCCCGTATCGCCGAGCTGGAGAGCTGGGTGCAGGCCGACCTGCGCCCCGACCTCACCCTGTTGCTGGACCTGCCGGTGGAGATCGGCCTGGCGCGCGCCGGGGCGCGGGGGGCGCCGGACCGCTTCGAACAGGAACAGCGCGCCTTCTTCGAGCGGGTGCGCCAGGCCTACCTGGACCAGGCCGCCGCCCAGCCCGGGCGCTATCGGGTCCTCGATGCCGGCCAGCCCCTGGAGGCGGTGCAGGCCGGCATTGCGGCGGTCCTGGACGAGGCCCTGGCCTCATGAGCGGGCTCTATCCCTGGCTGCAGGGGCAGTGGCGGCAGTTGCGCCAGGCCCGGGAACAGGGCCGCATGCCCCATGCCCTGCTGCTGAGCGGCCCTCGCGGCGTGGGCAAGGGCGTGTTCGCCGAGGCCCTGGCCTGGCTGGCCGATCAGGCGGCCATCGACACCCAACGCGCGAGTCTGTTGCTGGATCTTTCCGCTGGCGCCCCCCTTCAGGCCCTGGCCCTGGCGGCCGATGAGGTACTGGAGCAGCGGGCCGCCAAGCTGGCGCGGCTGGAGGCCGTGCAGACGGGACGGGAAGAT
>JAIVHA010000260.1:4735-6635 GCA_020201295.1 Lysobacteraceae bacterium
CTGTTGCTGGATCTTTCCGCTGGCGCCCCCCTTCAGGCCCTGGCCCTGGCGGCCGATGAGGTACTGGAGCAGCGGGCCGCCAAGCTGGCGCGGCTGGAGGCCGTGCAGACGGGACGGGAAGATCCGCTGCGGGTCGCCGCCGACTGGAGCCAGGAGGCCGACACGGTCACCCTGGCCTGGATGCAGGAATGGATCGGCGATATGATCCGGATCACCCTGGGGGGCGATTCGGCACCGGTACGCAATGCCGATCTGCGTGATCGGCTCCAGGGCATGGCAGGGCGCAGCGGCCCGGCCATGCTCTTTGCCCAGCTGGACCGGGTGACCGCGGCGGCGCGCATGAGCGCCTCCGGCGTCAACCGCCAGTTGATGATGGAAGATTTACTGCTGCCCTGGGCCCAGGGCGCGCAGGCTTGAGGGGAACGGCAGTATGTTGAGAAAGGGTGCAGCACCACGGCAGGGGATCCTGTCCCTGACCATCAAGGACAAGTCCGCACTGTATGCGGCCTACATGCCCTTCGTGAAGGGCGGCGGCCTGTTCATCCCCACCACCAAACCCTACCACCTCGGCGACGAGGTGTTCCTGCTGCTGTCGCTCATGGACGAATCGGAACGCATCCCGGTCGCCGGACGCATCGTCTGGATCACGCCGCGGGGTGCCCAGGGCAACCGCGCCGCCGGCATCGGCGTGCAGTTCAGCGACCAGGACAACGGCACCGCCCGCAACAAGATCGAGACCTACCTGGCCGGTGCCTTGCACGCGGATCGGCCGACCCATACCATGTAGCTTTCGGCTACGATCGCCCTCATTTTCAACACCTGGATTCCGGCATTCGCCGGAATGACGGGCTGACCTTCAAGGCTTTTCCCATGCTGGTGGATTCCCATTGCCATCTCGACATGCTGGACCTCGCGGCCAGTGACGGTTCCCTGCAGCCCTTTCTCGACGCCGCCCACGACAACGGCATCGAGCACATGTTGTGCGTATCGGTGAATTTCGAGGACTGGCCACGCATGTGCGACAAGGTGCGCGGCCATCCCGAGGTCTCCATCTCCGTGGGCGTGCACCCCGATCATGCCGACTGCCATGAGCCGACCGTCGCGGAACTGGTGGAACGCTCAGGAGAGGCGGGCGTGGTCGCCATCGGTGAAACCGGCCTGGATTATTATCACGGCGAGGGTGACCTGGAATGGCAGCGGGAGCGCTTCCGCACCCACATCCGCGCCGCCCGGGAATGTGGAAAACCGCTGATCGTGCACACCCGCGAGGCCAGGGAAGACACCCTGCGCATCCTGCGCGAGGAACAGGCCGAGGAAGCGGGCGGTGTATTGCATTGCTTCACCGAGGACTATGACATGGCACGTCAGGCCATGGAACTCGGCTTCTACATTTCCTTCTCCGGCATCGTCACCTTCAAGAATGCCGTGAAACTGAAGGAGGTGGCCCGCCAGGTTCCCCTGGAGCGCCTGCTGGTGGAAACCGACTCTCCCTACCTGGCACCCGTGCCGAAACGCGGCAAGCCCAACCAACCGGCCTATGTACGCCATGTGGCCGAGTACCTGGCCGAGCTGCGCGGGGAATCCTTCGCCGAGCTGGCGGCCGCGACCACCGGGAACTTTTATCGCTTGTTCCGTTCCGTATCACGCGCCTAGCATTCGCGATAAATCCTCACTCCTGAATTACTCCGGCAGAAACAAAAAGGCCAGGAACCGGAAATCCGGTTCCTGGCCTGTAGTACAGCGAGATTGCCTTAGAAGTTGTACAGCAGACCTACGGAGAAACCGCTGATGGTTTCGCCAACCGTCGGGGTGATCTGTGCACCATGACCACCACCGGCCATGCTGAAGTCGGCGTTGTCGTCATTGTCGGTACGAGCGTAGGCCACATAGACCTTGGTGC
>JAIVHA010000103.1 GCA_020201295.1 Lysobacteraceae bacterium
GCTGTGGACATTGCGAACTGATCTTTGCCGATCCCGCCAGTCATCTGGATATGGAGGGGGAGAAGGCAGTCTACGACCTGCATTGCAACGATCCGGCGGACCCTCGCTACCGTGCCTTTCTGGCGCGCCTGGCGGAGCCCCTGCGCGCCCGGCTGACGCCGGGCATGCAGGGGCTGGATTATGGCTGCGGGCCGGGCCCCACGCTGGGCTTGATGCTGCGCGAGGCCGGCATGCACATGTGTGAATACGATCCCGTTTACCGGCCCGACGAGACGCTGCTGGAGTGCCAGTATGATTTTGTCACCTGCACGGAAGTGGTGGAGCATTTCCGTGACCCGGGCGCGGACTGGTCCCGGCTGGCGCGCCTGGTGCGCCCGGGTGGCTGGCTGGGGATCATGACCTGGCTGGTGGAAACCGCGGATGTGCGGGCCTTTCACGCCTGGGGATACAAGGGAGACCCCACCCACGTCGCCTTCTACAGCCCCGCGACCCTGGAGTGGTTGGGGCGGGAACTGGGGTTTGAGGTATGGCGGCTCGACGAGCGGGTGATATTGATGCGCCGCCAAACCGGCGCACTGGGCGCCGGCTGACGGGCTTTTGCAGGCTACATACCGCCCATCTCCAGGTCGGTACGCACGGCCTCCAGGCCGGCGCGGGCGCACTTCTCGTCGGTCTCGCCGCTGGGTGCGCCGCTGACGCCAATGCCGCCCATGATATTGCCGGCGATGTTGATGGGGATACCACCGGCGCTGATGACCAGCGAATCGAGCTTGGGTACGCCATAGGCGCCGCCGAATCGGCCTTCCAGTTCCGAGGTGGGGCTATTGAAGGCCATGGCGGTGTGGGCCTTCTTCTGGCTGAGCGGCAGGGTGATGTCCATGGCCAGCACGTCGCGCAGCACCGCCTGGGCATGGCCGCCCCGGTCCACTACGGTGACGGCGATCTGCACCCCCTCCTTGCGGCAGGCCGTGACGGTGGCCTGGGCGATCCGCAGGGCGGTTTCCATGCTCAGGCGCTTGATGTTGTAGGTCATGGGCTCGTCGGCCTGTAGGGGCTGGAGCAGCAGGGCCGCGGCCAGGCCTGTCGCGAGGGGTAGTAACTTCCGCTTCATGGGGGGAACCTCCTGTGGATGGTTGGGACGTGCAATCCATACTTAAAGCATAGTTATAGCACAAGGTTCAAAAATTAAGCAGGTTCATGGAGTTATTAAACCCTGCATTGACAAAGCCCCACGTCCCGTTGGCAGGTGTCGGCCGCATGGACGCGGCCGTCAAGCCTACAGGGACAAGGTGAGACCGCGTAGCGGTCGAGAAGGTGCCCTGGGGCATGTATTCATGGCGTCCTGCCAACGGGACGTGAGGCTTTGTCAATGTCCACCTTAGTAAGTCTGGCATGTAGCATGGAAGCCCGCTGGGCAATCTCTGCTACGCTTATCGAAGACAAGCTCACGTTCATTGGATCGAAGAGGGATTGCCATGAAAAGGCTATATTTCCTTGCTGAAGATGTAGTTAGCACGCGCCGCATCGTGGATGACCTGCTGCTGCATCACGTGGATGAACGCCATATTCACGTGGTGGCGTCCGATGAGCAGGCCGTGATCCACGCAGACCTTCCCGAGGCGAGCCTGCTGCAGGAGTCGGATTTCATTCCGGCCGTGGAGCGTGGCCTGGCCCTGGGCGGTGCCACCGGTGCCCTGGTGGGCGTGACGGCCCTGGTGTTTCCCGGTATCGGCCTCGCCTTCGGGGGCGGCGCGATACTCGGCGCGGCCGTGGCCGGTGCGGGGGTGGGAGCCTGGGCCTCCAGCATGATCGGGCTGTCCGCCCCCAGTTCACGGCTCAAGGCCTTCGAGGAGGCGATCCGGGATGGCCATATCCTGGTGATCGTGGATGTTCCCAAAAAATCCGAACAGGCCGTGACCGACCTGATCACGCAGCATCATCCCGGGGCCAGGGTGGAAGGTACGGAAGCCAGGGTACCGGCCTTCCCCTGACCGGGGTCATTCCCGTACCAGGACCGCCCGGGTCTCGCCGCTGCCCCGATCGATGTCCAGTTCCACCTCGCAGTACTCGCGGTTCTCATCGATGGGTGTGGGATCATCGGCGCAGGAGCAGCCGGATACGATGCTGCTGTAGAAAATACCGGCACGTACCTGGAGTCTGTCGGGCCTCTCGGTGACGCGCAGGATCATCACCCCCAGGTTGGAGTCGAGGCTGGTGCTGCCACTGCTGAGGCCCTGCTGCAGGGGCAGGAAGTCGGCGCCCAGCTGCGCGATTTCTTCCTTCAACGTGACTGCGAATGCGTCGCTACCCCAGGCACAAAGGCTGCGGGTAAGGATTGCCGTTTTTGTCTTCGTATCCATCAGGCGCGTGAATTCCTTTCTGGGTTTCTCTGCAATGACCGGTATGGTGGGCGATCAGATCAACCTGCCGGGGCCTGCGTGCGCCAGCTTCCTCCCAATGCCTTGTACAGATCCAGCGCTGCCGTGAGGCGTGCAAGACGCAACTGCACTTGCTGGTCCTGGGCCTGGAACAGGGTACGCTGGGCGTCGAGCACGGACAACAGGTCGTCGGAGCCTTCACGGTAGCGCAGTTCCGCCAGTCGCAAGCTGCGGCGCGCCTGCTCGACCACCTGTTCCTGAATCAGCGTCAGGCTTCGGGTGCGCTCCACGTTGCCCAGGCCGTCCTCCACTTCGCGCAGGGCGGTGAGGATGGCCTGACGATAGGTCTCCACCAGCTCGCGACGCCGGGATTCAGCAGTGGCAGCACCAGCCTCGACTCCAACCTGGGGGTGATGATCCTGCGCGTCACCGAGAGGCCCGACAGACTCCAGGTA
>JAIVHA010000009.1 GCA_020201295.1 Lysobacteraceae bacterium
GGGACGGACAGGGCCTGCGGGTGGTGCTGGACCTCAGTCAGGCCGTGCGGCCGAAGAGCTTCGTGCTGCAACCCAATCATGAATACGGACATCGCCTGGTCATCGACCTGACGCACGCCGGCTCGACACCGGACGTCCGGAATGCCCCGGCGCCGGCCACGCCGCGCACGGTCAAGACCGCGCCGGAGGGTTTACGCGACCTGGTGATCGCCATCGATGCCGGCCACGGCGGCGAGGATCCGGGCGCCATCGGCAAGGGCAAGACACGGGAAAAAGACGTGGTGCTGGCCATCGCACGTCGACTCGCCAATCAGGTGAATGCCGAGCCCGGCATGCGCGCCGTGCTGATCCGCGACGGTGATTATTTCATCAGTCTGCGCAAGCGCATCGACCTGGCACGCCAGCACAAGGCGGACCTGTTCATTTCCATCCACGCCGACGCCTTCCACAATGCCAAGGTGCATGGTTCCTCGGTCTATGTGCTGTCGCGCCGTGGCGCTTCCTCGGAGATGGCGCGCTGGATCGCCGCGCGGGAAAATGCCTCCGACCTGGTGGGCGGCGTGCGGCTGGACGACAAGGATGATTTGCTGACGGAAGTGCTGCTGGACCTGTCCCAGACGGCCACCATCGAGGCCAGCATGGAAGTGGGCGCCGAGGTGCTCAAACATTTCAGGCAGGTGGGCAAGGTGCACAAGCCCGCGGTGCAGCACGCGGCCTTTGCCGTGCTGCGTTCACCGGACATCCCCTCCATCCTGGTGGAAACGGCCTTCATCTCCAATCCCCAGGAAGAGCGCAAGCTGCGCGATGCCCGGCACCAGGATCAGCTGGCACGGGCCATGGTGGCGGGCATTCGCAGCTATTTCACCCAGCACCCGCCACCGGGTACCCTCATGGCCATGCGTAGTGACCGTCGGCACACTGTGCGTTCCGGTGACACGCTCAGCCATATCGCGCGCCGTTACGGCGTCAATGTGGATAGCCTGCGTGCCACCAATGGCCTTAACGGCGACCGCCTGCTGGTGGGTCGCACCCTGACCATCCCCGAAGGCGGCTAGTGGTGTTGCGCGGCGCTACGCGCCTCGTAATGAGGGTTTGATCAGGCTACCTGGCCGTGTGTGATTCCTCGGGCATGGCGAAGCTGTGCCGGTTCCGTGGTTCGCCGGGCATCAGGTATGATGGGCGGCCCATTGCCGCCATCCCGTGACCCCATGCCCATCCGTCCCCTGCCACCCCAGCTCGTCAACCAGATCGCGGCGGGCGAGGTGGTGGAGCGTCCGTCTTCCGTGGTCAAGGAACTGCTGGAAAACAGCCTGGACGCCGGCGCGCGCCGTGTCGAGATCGAGGTGGAGGAGGGCGGCCGGCGCCTGATCCGGGTGCGCGACGACGGCATGAGCATTCCCCGCGAGGAACTGGCCCTGGCCCTGTCGCGCCACGCCACCAGCAAGCTGTCCAGCCTGGAAGAGCTGGAATGCATTGCCAGCCTGGGCTTCCGGGGCGAGGCGCTGCCGAGCATCGCCTCCGTGTCCCGGCTCACCCTGCAGTCACGCACCGCCGCCGATGACACCGGCTGGTCGGTGCAGGGCGATGGCAGCGACCAGTGCCCGGAACCGGCACCCGTGGCCCATGCCGTGGGCACCAGCGTCGAGGTGCGCGACCTGTTCTTCAACACCCCCGCGCGACGCAAATTCCTGCGCACGGAAACCACCGAGTACCGGCACCTCGAGGACGTGGTGCGGCGCATCGCGCTCAGCCGCTTTTCCGTGGAGCTGGTGCTGCGCCGTAACCAGAAACCGGTGTTGCACCTGCCCGCCGCCCACCAGCTCGGGGAACAGGAACGACGCCTGGCGGAGCTGTGCGGCAAGCCTTTCCTGGAACAGGCCCTGCACGTGGAGCACGAGGCCGCGGGCCTGCACATCGAGGGCTGGATCGGCCTGCCGACCTTCTCGCGCAGCCAGCCGGACCTGCAGTATTTCTTCGTCAACGGCCGCATGGTGCGCGACAAGCTGATTGCCCATGCGGTGCGCCAGGCCTACCAGGATGTGCTGTATCACGGCCGCCATCCCGCCTTCGTGCTCTACCTGTCCATGGACCCGGCCGGTGTGGATGTGAACGCCCATCCCACTAAGCACGAGGTGCGTTTTCGCGACAGCCGCCTGGTGCACGATTTCCTGTTCCGCTCCCTGCACCAGGTGCTGGCCGGGGTGCGGCCGGGCGCGGCGGGCGATTTCCCGCCGGCCGGGCAGCCGGCAGCAGCCCCGGCGGCCTTCGCGTCCCTGTCGGCGCAGCAGCCCATGCCCCTGCGGGTGCGCGAGGAACTGGCGATCTATGATCGACTGCACGGCAGCGCGGTGCCCGAGCGCGGTACAGCGCCATTGCCGGAGCACGATCCCGGTGTGCCACCCCCCCTGGGTTATGCGTTGGCGCAACTGCATGGCATCTACATCCTGGCGCAGAACCAGGAGGGGCTGGTGCTGGTGGATATGCATGCCGCCCATGAACGTATTACCTACGAACGACTGAAGGCCGCCCAGGCCGGGCAGGGCATCCGCTCCCAGCCCCTGCTGGTGCCGGTCAGCCTGGCCGTGAGTCGCCGCGAGGCCGACCTGGCCGAGCAGCATCGCGAGGAACTGGCCGCCCTCGGTGTCGAGCTGGATCGTCAGGGTCCGGAGACCCTGGTGGTGCGGCAGGTGCCCAGCCTGCTCATCCGCGGGGACGCGGAGGCCCTGGTGCGCGACCTGCTGGCGGACCTGGAGGGCCAGGGCAGCACCACCCGCCTGCAGGAGGCCATGAACGAGGTGCTGTCCACCATGGCCTGTCATGGCTCGGTGCGCGCCAACCGCCAGCTCGAACTTGCCGAGATGAACGCCCTGCTGCGCGACATGGAACGCACCGAGCGCAGTGGCCAGTGCAACCACGGTCGCCCCACCTGGGTGGGGGTCGGCCTGGAGGAACTGGACCGCTTGTTCCTGCGCGGGCGATGAAGACAGGGCTGGCCGGTGTGTGCCGCTGTTCCGGGACCGTCGGCCGCAGGGATGCGGCCGTCGAGCGTACAGGGATGTATTCACAGCGAGTCCCGGAACAGCGGCACACACCGGCCCCACCATCCACTGCCATTGATTCGACACAATGACTGAACCGACCGCCGTCCAGGATCGTCCCCCGATCCTGTGCATCATGGGCCCCACCGCCTCCGGCAAGACCGGCCTGGCGGTGGAGCTGGTGCGGCGCCTGCCCTTCGAGATCATCAGTGTGGACTCGGCCATGATCTATCGGGGCATGGACATCGGCACCGCCAAGCCCGCTCCCGAGGTGCTGGAACGGGCCCCCCATCATCTGATCGATATCCTGGATCCCGCCGAGCGTTACTCGGCGGCCCGCCTTCGTGACGATGCCCTGGCGCTGATGGAACAAATCCGTGCCCGCGGGGGTCTACCCTTGCTGGTAGGGGGTACCAGCCTGTATTTCCGTGCCCTGCAGCAAGGCCTCTCCGAACTGCCGGAGGCGGACCCGGCCTGCCGGCTCGAGCTGGAGGCCTGGGCCGCCCGGGAGGGCTGGGATGCGTTATATCGGGAGCTGGCGCGGGTGGACCCGCTAGCCGCTCATCGCATCCATCCCAATGATCCGCAGCGCATCGGCCGCGCCCTGGAGGTGTACCGGCTAACCGGGCGCCCCCTGAGTGACTGGTTTCGCGAAGGGCGCGGGGTGGAAAGCCCCTACCGCTTCGTCAATCTGGCGCTGGCCCCACCGGAGCGCGGGGTGCTGCACCAGCGCATTGCCGAGCGCTTCCGGGCCATGCTGGAGCAAGGCCTGGTGGATGAGGTCAAGCGGCTGTTTGCCCGTCCCGACCTGCACCCGGGCCTGCCCTCCATGCGCGCGGTGGGTTACCGCCAGGTCTGGTCCTGGCTGGCGGGCGAGTGCAGCGAGGCGGAGATGGAGGAGCGCGGAATCGCCGCCACCCGCCAGTATGCCAAGCGCCAGTTGACCTGGCTGCGCGGTGAAGCGGACCTGGCCTGGCTGGACCCTGCCAGTCCCGGCCTGGCCGACCGTCTGGCGGATTGGTGGGAAGCCGGCGGGCAGGCTCCTTTCACGGAAAAATGAAGGGGAAAGGGAGGTCCGCCGCAGTATCAAGAGTAATTGACTGTGCTACAATTTTTTTACCCTGTAGCGTCACCTGGAAAAATGAGTACGCAACGGAATTGCGCAAAACGACATAATTTTCGCATGAGAAGATTCTTGGGAGTTAAGAACCTTGCTGCATGTAACTAGAAGAAGGAGAACGGAAATGGCCCGTGGCCAATCACTGCAAGAACCCTTTTTGAACGCGCTTCGCAAGGAGCGGGTGCCAGTGTCGATTTACCTGGTGAACGGAATCAAGCTGCAAGGTCAGATCGAATCCTTCGACCAGTTCGTGGTGTTACTGAAGAACAGCGTCAGCCAAATGGTCTACAAACACGCCATCTCCACCGTGGTGCCCGCCCGTAATGTGCGCCTGGCCCCCACCCCGGGCGATGAGCACGAGGCCGGTGTCGGCGGTCCGGAACCGGGTAATGTCTGAATTGCCGGCGCGGGGCGGGGATGCAGGGTCCTCGCCCCGGGTCCTGCGCGGCCATGCCCGGGCCGTTGCGGCTGGCGCGGCACGATGATCCTGCCAATCCCTTTTACCTGTCCATCCTGGAGTAGCTGATTGTTCGAACGTCCACGCAGCGGTGAACGGGCGGTACTGGTTCACGTGGACTTCCCCGGTGAATCGGACCCCGATGACCTGCTTGAATTCACGGAGCTGGTGATCTCGGCCGGCGCCACCCCGGTCGCCACCATCACCGCCAGTCGCCATAGGCCCGATGCCCGCCTGTTCGTGGGCAGCGGCAAGGCGGAGGATATCCATCAGGCGGTGACGCTGGAGGAGGCGGACGTGGTGATCTTCAACCACACCCTGTCGCCCAGCCAGGAACGCAACCTGGAACGGGTGTTCTCCTGCCGGGTGCTGGATCGCACCGGCCTGATCCTCGATATCTTCGCCCAGCGGGCGCGCTCATTCGAAGGCAAGTTGCAGGTGGAGCTGGCCCAGCTTCAGCACCTGTCCACCCGCCTGGTGCGGGGCTGGACTCACCTGGAGCGCCAGAAGGGCGGTATCGGCCTGCGCGGCCCGGGGGAAACCCAGTTGGAAACGGACCGCCGCCTGCTGGCGGAACGTATCAAGACCATCCACAAGCGCCTGGAGAAGGTGCGCCGCCAGCGCGAGCAGGGACGGCGTGCCCGCAGCCGCGCCGAGCTGCCCACGCTCTCCCTGGTGGGTTATACCAATGCCGGCAAGTCGACCCTGTTCAATCGCCTGTGCGATGCCGAGGTCTATGTCGCGGACCAGTTGTTCGCCACCCTGGACCCCACCTTGCGGCGCATTCGCCTGCCGGGGCTGGGGCCGGTGGTGCTGGCGGATACCGTGGGCTTCATCCGCAAGCTGCCCCACGACCTGGTGGCGGCCTTCCGCTCCACCCTGGAGGAGACCCGCCAGGCCCAACTGTTGCTGCACCTGGTGGATGCCCATGACCCCGAGCGCCAGACGCGCATCGAACAGGTGAATGAGGTACTGGCGGAAATCGGGGCGGAGGAAATCCCTCAGCTGCTGGTCTACAACAAGATCGACCAGAGTGGCGAGGCGCCGCAATTGCAGCGGGATGCCGAGGGCCGTCCCACCCGGGTGTGGATCTCGGCGGCCAGCGGTGCCGGCCTGGATCTGCTGCTGCAGGCCATCACGGAATTGTTCCAGGAGTCGGTGCTGCACGGCTGGCTGCAGTTGGCACCGGCGGCGGGGCGCCTGCGGGCCCGCCTGCACAGCCTCGGCGAGGTGCTCAAGGAGTCCGTGGATGAGCAGGGGGAGTGGTCCATCGAGGTCCGTGCGCCTCGGGATGAGCTGGAGCGCCTGTTCCGGAAAGAGGGGGTGGAATTCCGTTTCACCCCCATCGAGCCCCCGGCCTTGGTTGCGGCGGGCGGTCAAGCTCCCTAGAATGGGCGACCTGCGTGCGCCGGGCCACGGGTCTTGGCGCGCTTAATGTTTTTATCAGGAAGCCCTGATCAATTCTATCTTTACTGTCATTAATTGAATCGCGCGTGCGAAATCGCTACGGAGATGTGTAATGGCCTGGAACGAGCCGGGTGGCGGCAACAAGGATCCCTGGGGTCAGGGTGGTGGTGGCAATCAGGGGCCACCGGACCTCGATGAGTTGATCCGCAAGCTGCAAGCCAAAATGGGCGGCCTGTTCGGCGGCGGCCGCAAGGGCGGTGGTACCGCCACGGGCGGCGGTGGCGGTGGTGGTGGCGGCGGTTTCCTCAGCATCGGCCTGTTGCTGGGCATCGGTGTGCTGGTATGGCTGGCCTCCGGTATCTACATCATCGACGAGGGCAAGCGCGGCGTGGTGCTGCGCTTCGGCGAGTTCCATGTCATTACCGGCCCCGGACCCCATTGGCACATTCCCTACCCGGTGGACAGGGTGGAAGTGGTCG
Source organism: Lysobacteraceae bacterium (assembly GCA_020201295.1). Classification (GTDB taxonomy): domain Bacteria; phylum Pseudomonadota; class Gammaproteobacteria; order DSM-19610; family DSM-19610; genus JAIVHA01. Next base: position 6,502 of record JAIVHA010000009.1, read on the forward strand.
ATGTGGCGCTGCGCCGCTTCGAGGAAATCGGTTATCGCACCACGGCCGGACGTTCCGTGGTGGTACCCAAGGAAGCCCTGATGCTGACCCGCGACGAGAACATCGTCAATGTGCAGATGGCGGTGCAGTACCAGGTCAGCGACCCGCGCCAGTACCTGTTCAATGTGCGCGACCCGCGCGCCACCCTGCAGCAGGCCGCGGAAAGCGCCCTGCGCGAAGTGGTGGGCAAGAGCCGCATGGACTTCGTGCTGACCGAGGGTCGCAGCGACGTGGTGATGCAGGTGCGCGCCCTCATGCAGCAGATGCTCGATGACTACCAGGCCGGCCTGCTGGTGTCCGAGGTATCCATGCAGGATGTGCAGCCGCCGGAAGAGGTGCAGGGCGCCTTCTCCGATGCCATTCGCGCCCGCGAGGACGAGCAGCGCTACAAGAACGAGGCGGAAGCCTACTCCAATGACATCATCCCCCGTGCGCGCGGCCAGGCCGCCCGCTTGCTCGAGGAGGCCAATGCCTACAAGGAAAGCGAAGTGGCGCGGGCGGAAGGTGAGGCCAGCCGCTTTACCCAGTTGCTGACCGAGTACAAGCGTGCGCCGGAGGTTACCCGCAAGCGCCTCTACCTGGAGACCATGGAAAATGTGTTGCAGAGCTCCAGCAAGGTGCTGGTGGATGTGAAGGATGGCAACAGCCTCATGTATCTGCCCCTGGATCGCATGATCAAGGGTTCCGGGGAGATCGTCACTCGTCCTGGCGAGGGCTATACCTCCAGCGGTGGTTCGTCGGGTGCGTCCGGTTCCCTGACCAGCCGGCCGCCGCAGCAGATTCGGGAGACACGCTGATGAATAAGGTCAGGAATATGGGGCTGATGGCCCTGATCGCGGCGCTGATATTGCTGTATTTCTCCGCATTCATCGTCAAGGAGTGGGAAACGGCCGTCCTGTTCCGCCTCGGTGAAGTGGTGCGCGCGGACTATGAGCCGGGTCTGCATTTCAAGATCCCTTTCATCAATAATGTGCGCAAGTTCGATGCCCGCATTCTTTCCCTCGACGTGGAACCCGAGCGGTTCCTGACCGTGGAAAAGAAGAACATGATCGTCGATTCCTACATCAAGTGGCGCATCGCCGATGTGACGCGGTTCTATACCGCCGTGCAGGGTGACGAGCGCCAGGCCGAGCAACGCCTGACCCAGATCATCAAGGATGGCATGCGCGGCGAGTTCGGCAACCGCACCGTCAACGAAGTGGTGTCGGGCGAGCGTGTCCAGATCATGAATCTGCTCAAGGCCAATGCCGACGAACAGGCGCGGACCATCGGCATCAGTATCATCGACGTGCGCATCAAGCGCATCGACCTGCCGGCCGAGGTCAGTGATTCGGTGTACCAGCGCATGCGCGCCGAACGTGAGCGCGTCGCCAAGGATTTCCGTTCTCGCGGGATCGAAGCGGCGGAACGCATCAAGGCCGACGCCGATCGCCAGCGCCAGGTGCTGCTCGCCGAGGCCTATCGTGATGCCGAGGTCCTGCGCGGCGAAGGCGATGCCAGGGCGGCGGATATCTACGCCCGCGCCTATGGCCAGGACGCCGAATTCTACAGCCTGCATCGCAGCCTGGGTGCCTATCGGCGCTCCTTCCAGAGCCAGGATGACCTGCTGGTGCTGGAGCCGGATTCCGAGTTCTTCGAATATTTCGGCAATGCGCAGGGCAGGCCCTAGCCCGTCAGGGCGTCACCTGCCGCGACTCCGGGTTGGCGTGGTCGCCCCCCGGTTTTTTTTGGCTTGAACCATGTGGCATGACCTGCTGGCCGCACTGGCCTTGGTGCTGGTGATCGAGGGCCTGATTCCGTTCTGGAAGCCCCAGGCCCTGCGCCAGATGCTGGAAATGCTGGCGCAGCTGGATGACCGCAGTATCCGGGTCGCGGGCCTGGTCAGCATGGTGGCGGGTTTGCTGTTGTTGTACCTGGTGCGCAATTGATCCGACATTGCGCGTGATGAATACCCCGTTCCCTGGGCAGGCAGGCGCCGTGCTGACCGGAAGCTTCGGGTCTTTGTGAATAAACGATGAAATTACGTGATCGCTGGTTATTGCCGGAAGGCATCGGTGAGCTCCTTCCCGCGGAGGCCTGGGCACTGGAAACGGTGCGCCGGCAGCTGCTCGATTTTTATCGCAGCTGGGGCTACGAACTGGTCATCCCGCCCTTCATCGAATATCTGGATTCCCTGCTGACGGGTACCGGGCACGATCTCGATTTGCAGACCTTCAAGCTCACCGACCAGCTGACCGGTCGCACCCTTGGGGTGCGCGCCGACATGACCCCGCAGGTGGCCCGCATCGATGCCCACCGCCTGCAGCGGGAAGAGCCCGTGCGCTTATGCTACCTGGGTACCGTGTTGCACACCCGCGCGGATGGCTTCGCCGGTTCGCGCAGTCCCATGCAAGTGGGCGCCGAGCTGTTCGGCAATGCCAGTGTGGCCAGCGACCTGGAGGTGCTGGCGTTGATGCTGGAGACTCTGCGGCGCACGGGCGTGCAGGATATACACCTGGATTTGGGGCATGTGGGCATCTTTCGCGGCCTGGCCGCGGAGGCGGGCCTGGATGCCGATCGGGAAGCGAACCTGTTCGATGCCCTGCAACGCAAGGCGATCCCGGAGTTGCGCGAGCTGACCGCGGACCTGCCCGCGGAACAGGGCGCGAACTTGTGCCGGCTCGCCACCCTCAACGGTGGCCACGAGGTGTTGACCGAGGCGCGCGCACAGCTGGCCGGAGCGAGTGCGGCTACCCGGCAGGCGCTGGACAACCTCTGCGCCATCGCGGATGCCGCCCGGGAAAACCTGCCCGATACGCCGTTGCACTTCGATTTGGCGGAACTGCGCGGCTATACCTTCCACACGGGTGTGGTGTTCGCGGCCTTCGTGCCCGGCCGGGGCCAGGAGATCGCCCGCGGTGGCCGCTATGATCACATCGGTGAGGTGTTCGGCCGAGCGCGCCCGGCCACCGGTTTCAGTACCGACCTGAAGACCCTGCTGGCCCTGGGCCGGCGTCCGGACGTGGCTGGACCTGGCGGTATCTTCGCGCCCGCAGACGGCGATGCCGCCCTGCGGGAACGCATCGCCGAGCTGCGGGCCGCCGGGGAGCGGGTGGTGCGGGGTCTGCCCGGGCAGGCGGGGGATGCGGTCACCATGGGCTGCGACCGTGAGTTGCGCCGCCAGGATGGCCAATGGGTAGTCGTGGATTTGGGGTGCTGATCGGGTTTTGGGAAACCCATTATTCGCCACGGAAACACACGGAAAATACGGAAAAATGAGCATGCATTATCGGCGAGCCAGCATCCTGCGGGTTAGTCGGAACCAATACCGGGGCCATTATCTTGTCCCTGTGGTTCCGTGTACTTCCGTGTGTTTCCGTGGCGAATCCCGTTTTTATGACTTGAATATTCAGGGTTGAGGAGTTCAGTTTCGATGGGCAAGAACGTAGTGGTGATCGGCACCCAGTGGGGTGACGAGGGCAAGGGCAAGGTGGTGGACCTGCTCACCGAGGAGGCCGCAAGATCGCCCGCCGTGGCCTCAAGCTGGGCGAGATCTTCCTGCGCGAGCGCCTGGCGGCGCGCCTCGGCGAGGTGATGGATTATCACAACTTCGCCCTGAAGCACTATTTCAAGACCGATACGGTGGATTTCCAGCAGGTGCTGGACGAGACCTTGGCCATGGCCGATGTGCTGGAGCCGATGATCGCCGACATACCCGAACTGCTCTACCAGCATCGGCGCGAAGGCCGCAACGTGATGTTCGAGGGCGCCCAGGGCGCCCTGCTGGACATCGATCATGGCACCTATCCCTTCGTGACCTCGTCCAATACCACCGCGGGCGGCGCCTGTACCGGCACCGGCGTGGGGCCGCGTGACCTGGACTACATCCTGGGCATCACCAAGGCCTATACTACCCGCGTGGGGGCCGGCCCCTTCCCCACGGAACTCTACGATGGCGTGGAACTGCAGGACGCGGTGGGCGCCTACCTGGCGAAGAAGGGACGCGAATTTGGTTCCACCACCGGCCGGCCGCGCCGCTGCGGCTGGTTCGATGCGGTGGCCCTGCGCCGCGCCAACCAGATCAACAGCGTTACCGGCATGTGCATCACCAAGCTCGACGTGCTGGACGGCATCGACACCATCCGCCTGTGCGTGGGCTATCGCTACAACGGGGTGGAGCGGCTGACGCCGCCGGTGGGCGCCGAGGCCTTCGCCACCTGCGAACCGATCTACGAGGACATGCCCGGCTGGAAGGATTCCACCGTCGGAGTGAAGGACTACGATGCGCTGCCGGCCAATGCCAAGGCCTATCTCAAGCGCATCGAGGAAGTGGTGGAGACCCCGGTCGACATCATCTCCACCGGTCCCGATCGGGCCGAGAGCATTATCCTGCGGCACCCCTTTGCGTAAGGACGCGGGGAAACGCGGGCATAAAAAAACGGGTGTGGAATCCACACCCGTTTTTGAGTTGGTGCCGAGGAGAGGACTTGAACCTCCACTGGGTTACCCCAACTAGCACCTGAAGCTAGCGTGTCTACCAATTTCACCACCTCGGCTTTTCACGCCGTCGGCTCGCGCCTACGCCGGAAGCCGCGAACTTTACCCGCAGCGCTGGAGCTTGTCAATGCGCTGCCTATACTATTCAAACCGCCCGGTGGACGGGCCACAAGAGTCAACCATGGTACGTAAACGCAACAACAAGAAATCCCCCGCCGTGCAGCAGGATCCCCTGGCCGAGCGCGAGGCCGCCAAGTACGACAATCCCATCCCCAGCCGCGAATTCATCATGGATCTGCTGGCCGAGCGCGGCAAGCTGATGCGCCGCGACGACATCGCCGAGGCCCTGGGCCTGGAGGACGAGGATCAGCTGGAGGCCCTGCGACGGCGCCTCAACGCCATGGAGCGCGACGGCCAGCTGATTCAGAACCGCCGCGAGGGCTACGGCCTGGTGGACAAGATGGACATGGTGCGCGGCCGTATCATCGCCCACCCCGATGGCTTCGGTTTCCTGGTGCCCGACGAGGGCGGCGACGACCTGTTCCTGTCCGGCCGCACCATGCGCGAGGTGCTGCACGGCGACCGCGCCGTGGCGCGGGTGGTGGGCCTGGACCGCCGCGGTCGCCGCGAGGGCGCCATCGTCGAGGTGCTGGAACGCAACACCCATACGGTGGTGGGCCGCTATTCCCGCGAGCAGGGTGTCGGCCTGGTGATCCCCGACAACAAGCGCCTGCCCATCGAGGTGTCCATCCCCGACGACTGGCGCCTCGACGCCCAGCCGAACCAGTTCGTCACCGTACAGCTGGTGGAGCAGCCGAGCCGCCGCCGTCCGCCAGTGGGGCGCATCACCGAGGTGATCGGCGACCACATGGCGCCGGGCATGGAGATCGACGTCGCCATCCGCAGCCACGACCTGCCCCTGCACTGGCCGGACGCGGTGCAGGAAGAGACCAGGAAATACACCGACAAGGTGCCGTCCGCCGCCAAGCGCGACCGGCTGGACCTGCGCGAGACACCCCTGGTGACCATCGACGGCGCGGACTCCCGAGACTTCGACGATGCCGTGTACTGCGAACGCAAGCCCAAGGGCTGGCGCCTGCTGGTCGCCATCGCCGACGTGTCCCACTATGTGAAGCCGGGATCGGCCCTGGACAAGGAGGCCCTGGTGCGCGGCAACTCGGTGTATTTCCCCGAGCGGGTCATTCCCATGCTGCCGGAGATCCTGTCCAATGGATTGTGCTCGCTGAACCCGGAGGTGGATCGCCTGTGCATGGTGTGCGAGATGTACATCAACCAGGAAGGCAAGATCACCCGCTCCAGCTTCCACGAGGCACTGATGCGCTCCCATGCCCGACTCACCTACGAGCAGGTCGCGGCCATGGTGATAGATAATCATGCCGGCACGCGCAAGCAGTTTGCCGCCGTGGCTCCCCCCCTGGAAGAGCTCTATCGCCTCTATCATGTGCTGCGCAAGGTGCGTGAGCAGCGCGGTGCCATCGACTTCGAGACCACCGAGACCCGTATCGTGTTCGGTTCCGAGCGCAAGATCGATCGCATCGTGCCGGTGCAGCGCAACGACGCCCACAAGATCATCGAGGAATGCATGATCGCCGCCAACGTGGCGACGGCGCGCTTCCTCGGGCGCAACAAGATCCCCACCCTGTACCGGGTGCACGAGGGTCCGAAGCAGGAAAAGGTCGTCGCGCTGCGGGAATTCCTCGGCGAGCTGGGCCTGTCCCTGCGTGGTGGTGAGAAGCCCGCGGCCAAGGACTATGCGCGGTTGCTGTCCTCCATCGGTGACCGGCCCGATGCCCACCTGATCCAGACCGTCATGCTGCGCTCCCTGTCCCAGGCCCGCTACAGCCCGGACAACGTCGGGCACTTCGGCCTGGCCCACGAGGAATACCTGCATTTCACCTCGCCCATCCGCCGCTACCCGGACCTGCTGGTGCACCGCGCCATCCGTCATGTGCTGCAGGGCAAGCAGAACAAGAGCCTGATGACCCGCGCCGTGCAGCGTGTCACCGGCACCAAGGCCAAGGGCTTTGCCTATACCCATGGCGACATGGTGTCCATGGGCGAGAACTGTTCCGCCACCGAGCGGCGCGCCGACGAGGCCACCCGCGATGCCGTGGACTGGCTCAAGTGCGAGTACATGCTGGACAAGGTGGGCGAGGAATACCCGGGTGTGATCACGAGTGTGACCTCGTTCGGGATTTTCGTGGAGCTATCGGATATCTTTGTCGAGGGTCTGGTCCATGTCACCTCGCTGAAAAACGATTACTATCATTTCGACCCGGCCCACCACCGCCTGCTGGGGGAGCGCACCAACAAGATGTACCGGCTGGGCGACCCCATCCGCGTGCAGGTAGCGCGCGTGGACCTCGATGAGCGTAAGATCGACTTCATGCTGGCCGAACAGGAGAAGGGCGGCAAGCAGACAAAGGCCGGGGACGCCGAGCAGCGGCCCCGCAGTAAGAAGAAATCCTCCAGACGCGGGCCACGCCGTGGCCGGGGAAAAACCAAGGAAACTTCATCATGATGAAAAAATTACTGATTGTTGCCATAGTCGCGGCCATTTCCGGCTGGTGTCTTTCGACTTCGGCAAGGCAGATCTCAAGCCGGCTTTCCTCCCCACCCTGGACAAGGTGGCGGACCTGCTGCACCGCTACGACCGTACCGTGGTGCACGTCATCGGCCACACCGACAATGTCGGTTCCGAGTCCTATAACCAGGGCCTGTCGGAACGGCGTGCCCAAAGCGTCGTGACCTATCTCACCAACCGGGGTATTGCCTGGCAGCGGCTGGTCACTGAGGGCCGCGGTATGCGCGAACCCCGCGCCAGTAACGCGACCGAGGCCGGTCGCCAGCTGAACCGTCGCGTGGAACTCCTGATCAAGCCGGTGGTGGAAGGCCAGGAACAGCGCGCCTACGAGCCGCGCTGAGTTTCCCGGCGGGTGAACACCGGGGAGCGGGTATTCGGGCTGCACGCGGTGCGCAGCCTGCTGGAACGCACGCCGGGACGGATCCGCCAGCTGTGGGTGCTGGACAGTCGCCAGGACGGGCGCTTGCAGGAATTGGTTGCCCTGGCCGAGGCGGCGCGCATCCCGGTCGCCCTGCGTTCCCGCCGGGAACTGGACGAACTGGGTGGCCAGGGGCAACACCAGGGCGTATTGGCCGAGGTGGAGGCCCAGCCCGTGCTGAACGAAGCCGCCCTGCCGGAGTTCCTGGCGGGCCTGGCGGACCCCCCCTTCCTGCTCATCCTCGACGGCGTTCAGGACCCCCACAACCTGGGCGCCTGCCTGCGCAGCGCCGATGCCGCCGGGGTCCATGCGGTTATCGTCCCCCGCGACAAGTCCGTGGGTCTCACCCCGGTGGTGCGCAAGGTGGCCTGCGGGGCGGCGGAGACCGTGCCGCTGCTGGCGGTCACCAACCTGGCGCGCACCCTGCGCGGCCTGCGCGAGGCCGGCATCTGGCTCTACGGTGCGGCCGGCGAGGCCAGTGACGGCCTCTACCAGACCCGCCTCACCGGCCCCCTGGGGCTGGTCCTGGGCGGGGAGGGCAAGGGCCTGCGGCGCCTCACCCGCGAGCACTGCGACGGCCTGTTCGCCATCCCCATGGCCGGCACGGTGGAGAGCCTCAATGTCTCCGTGGCCACCGGTATTGCCCTGTTCGAGGCCCGGCGCCAGCGCATCCAGCCAAGTATTTGAATTTCGCCCCCCGCTTGCGTAGAATGCCGGCCTTCGGGCGGTTCCGCCGCCCATCTCCTTGCCACTGGCCCCGGGTCGGTGGCTGTAACCCGTAGGGAGCTACAATGCGACATTACGAAATCGTGTTCCTGGTCCACCCGGACCAGAGTGAACAGGTACCTGCCATGGTGGAACGCTACCGCGCCACCATCGAAGGGTCCGGCGGCAAGATCCATCGTCTCGAAGACTGGGGTCGCCGCCAGTTGGCCTATCCCATCCAGAAAGTGGCCAAGGCCCACTACGTACTCATGAACATCGAGTGCGACACCCCTACGCTGGAAGAATTGACCAGCGCCTTCCGCTTCAATGATGCCGTGCTGCGTAACCTGGTGATCAACCGCAAGAGTGCGGACACCGAGGTATCGCCCCTGGCCAAGCGGGACGAGAAGGACCAGGAACGCGGTAGTCGTGATGACTCCGATAACGACCGCGACCAGGACGACAGCGACGAGGATGCTGCCTAGGAGCCTGTCGGACTTGAGGCTGATCTATTGCGCCGGCGGGAGAGCGGCCCAAATTTCCCTGATGTCTCGTTGCGTAGGTCCACTATGCGCCTCGAAATCATGAAAATTTGTTCTCACTCTCCCACCTTGCTCGCTACGATCGCTCAAGTCCGACAGGCTCCTAGCACGGGCTGCGCCGAGCGGTGATGGACAACCAGCTGGTCCTGACCGGCACCGTCACCCGCAAGCCGGCCACCCGCACCAGCCCCGCGGGAATTCCCATCAGCCGTTTCGGACTGGAGCACCAGTCCCGGCAGATGGAAGTCGGCAGGGAGCGCTCGGTAGAGTGCTGGATCCGGGTGGTCGCCGGTGGCGAGGCACTGCAGGACACGATCCGGCGGCTGAACCAGGGCAGCCGGGTACGCGTCACAGGGTTTCTCGCTCGCCGCAGTCACCGGGATCCGGCAACGGAACTGGAACTGCACGCCCTGCACATTGATTGTTTGGATTGAATTGCAACACCACGACATAGAGGTGGATTACCATGGCCCGTTTTTTCCGTCGCCGTAAATTCTGTCGCTTCACCGCCGAAGGCGTGAAGGAAATCGACTACAAGGATCTCGCGACTCTCAAGAACTACGTTAGCGAAACCGGCAAGATCGTGCCCAGCCGTATCACGGGCACCAAGGCCAGATACCAGCGTCAGCTGTCGACCGCCATCAAGCGGGCGCGTTTCCTGGCACTGCTGCCGTACACCGATTCCCATTGAGGGATTCGGCAGGCGGGGACCGACGGTCCCTGCCTGCGGGCGGCTGGTCTGTCCGGCCCTGACCGGCCGGGCGGATCGATAAACCATGCGCGCGATTGCGAATTTCATAATGGCCGGGCGCCTCCAGGCCATGCTGGTCGCGGCGAGCAGCTCGGTACTGAGCCTGTTGTTGCCGCCCATCACCGCGGTGCTGGCCTATGTGGGGGCCGGGGCCTTGATGCTGGTCACCCTGCGCCTGGGGCCCACGGAAGGCGCCCGGGTCATGGGTGGCGCCCTGCTGGCCACGGGTCTGTTTGCCTGGCTGGCCCTGGGGCAGCCAGTGCCGGTGGTGATCGCCACCCTGATCCTGTGGCTTCCGGCCTGGGTGCTGGCCACGCTACTGCGCGGTAGCCAGTCCCTGTCCTGGACCCTGCAGCTGGCCACGGCCATGGCCTTGTTGGGAGTGTTGCTCGCCCATGTGCTGGTGGGTGACCTCGCGGCCCGCTGGCGCGAGATCCTGCAGCCCCTGGGCGAGTTGGCCTCGCAACAGGCGGATTTGAACCAGGAGCAGGTACAGGCGCTGGTGTACCAGGTCGCCAACCTGATGACCGGCGCCGTGGCGGCTACCCTGCTGCTGGGTCTGTTGTTGAGCCTGGCGCTGGCCCGCGGTTGGCAGGCGTTGCTCTACAACCCGGGCGGTTTTCGCCTGGAATTTCACACCCTGGCATTGCCGGGGTGGATGGGCGCCATGGCGCTGGCGTGCCTGCTCGGAGCCCGCTTCGTGGCAGGGGAGGCCGGGGCCCTGCTGCTGCAGATCGGCCTGGTGGCCCTGGTGCCCTTCCTGTTCGTGGGGCTGGCGGTGGCGCATGCCACGGCCGCTCGCCTGGGCCTGAAACCGGCCTGGCTGGTGGCACTGTATGTGCTGTTGCTGTTCCTGCCGCAGGCCCTGGTGCTGGTGGTGGTGTTGGGCGTATTGGATGGCTGGTTCCGGTTCCGGAGAAACGCTTCGGGGACGGGTGCCGCATAGTGATGAACCGGTCGGGCCTGCCCGACCTATTGTGAGACCCGGCCGCGCCGGGGCAATGGGGTAATGACGATGGATGTGATTCTGCTCAAGAAAGTGGAGAACCTGGGTGGCCTGGGCGACAAGGTAAAGGTGCGTTCGGGCTATGGCCGTAATTTCCTGATCCCTTCCGGCAAGGCCACCGCGGCCACGGAAGAGAATATCAAGGCCTTCGAGGAGCGCCGTGCCGAGCTGGAAAAGGCCGCCGCCGAGGTCATGGCCGCCGCCGAGGCGCGCCGCGAGAAGCTCGATGGCATCAGTGTCACTATCGCCTCCAAGGTCGGTGACGAAGGCAAGCTGTTCGGCTCCGTGGGTACCAGCGACATCGCCCATGCCATCAGCGACACCGGCGTGGCCGTGGAACGCAGCGAGATCCGCATGCCCGAAGGTGCGTTCCGCACGGTGGGTGAGTATGAGGTTCACGTTCACCTGCACGGCGATGTCAATGCCACCGTCCAGGTGGTGGTGGTCGCCGAGTAAGCCCTTCCCGCTGCCCTGACCGGGCGGTCAAGCCTACAGGGATGTAAGCCCGGCGCCTAATCCGCCGGGCGGGCTTTGCCGGGCTTCGGCTTGGTAGTATCCTCTTGGCATAACAGATCCAGGGCGCTTCCGCGCCGGACCCATGGGAATCTTCATGCCGGAATCGTTGCAGGCCGCCGCGGCGCTCGATCTCAATACCGAATCGCTGAAAATACCGCCCCATTCCATCCAGGCGGAACAGTCTGTACTGGGCGGACTGATGCTGGAAAACAGCGCCTGGGACGAGGTGGCCGACCGTCTCACGGAAGAGGATTTCTACCGTCGCGACCACCGGCTGATCTTCGAGGCCATCCGTACCCTGGTGGACCAGGGCAGTCCCTACGATGTCATCACCCTTTCCGAATGGCTGGGCAAGCAGGATGCCCTGGATACCGCCGGCGGCCTGTCCTATCTCGGCACCCTGGCCAAGAACACCCCCAGTGCCGCCAATATCCGTGCCTATGCCGAGATCGTGCGCGAGTATTCGGTATTGCGCCAACTGATCGGCGTGGGTACCAGTATCGCCAACTCCGGCTATTTTCCCGAGGGTCGCGATGCCAAGGAACTGGTGGATCATGCCGAGCAACAGGTCTTCCAGATCGCCGAGCAGGGCAGCCACGGCCGCAACGGTTTCGTGCGCATCAAGGACTTGCTGTCCGCGGCGGTGGACAAGATCGATGAACTGTTTCATCGGGACAATCCCATCACCGGTGTGCCCACCGGCTTCAATGATTTCGATGAATTGACCGCCGGGCTGCAGAACTCGGACCTGATCATCGTGGCCGGCCGCCCGTCCATGGGCAAGACCACTTACGCCATGAACATCGCCGAGAACGCGGCCATACGCGAAAAGATCCCGACCGCGGTGTTCAGCATGGAAATGCCGGGGGAACAGCTGGCCATGCGTCTCATGTCCTCCCTGGGCCATATCGATCAGCACAAGGTGCGCACCGGCAAGCTGGAAGATGACGACTGGCCGCGGTTGACCTCGGCGGTAAGCATTCTCGCCGAGGCACCCCTGTTCATCGACGACACCCCGGCCCTGAGTCCCACCGACCTGCGCGCCCGCGCGCGGCGCCTGAAACGCGAGCACGGCCTGGGCCTGATCGTCGTCGACTACCTGCAGCTGATGCAGACGGGACGTGGCGGGTCGGATAACCGCACCAATGAGATCTCGGAAATCTCCCGTGGTCTCAAGGCATTGGCCAAGGAACTTCATGTGCCGGTCATTGCCCTGTCGCAGCTCAACCGTGGCCTCGAACAGCGCCCCAACAAGCGCCCGGTGATGTCCGACCTGCGTGAATCCGGTGCCATCGAGCAGGATGCCGACGTCATCGTGTTCATCTACCGTGACGAGGTCTACAACCCCGACAGCCCCGACAAGGGCACGGCCGAGATCATCATCGGCAAGCAGCGTAACGGGCCCATCGGTTCCGTGCGCCTGACCTTCCTCGGCCAGTACACCCGTTTCGAGAACTTCGTGCCCGAGATCTACAGCGACGAGGGGTATCCATGACCCGCCCCGTGCGGGCGCGCATCGATCTTCAGGCCCTGCAACAGAATCTCCACCAGGTACGCGTTTCGACACCCCGCAGCAAGGTCATGGCGGTGGTCAAGGCCAACGGCTATGGACATGGGCTGGTGGCCGTGGCCGAGGCCCTGCACCAGGCGGATGGTTTTGGCGTGGCGCGGCTGGAGGAGGCCCTGGTGCTGCGCGAGGCCGGGATTGGCAAGCCCGTTACCTTGCTCGAGGGTTTCATGGATGCCGCGGAACTCGAAGCGGCCGGTCGCCTGGGTCTCGAAGTGGTGCTGCACAGCGACTACCAGCTGGCGCTGCTGGAATCGGCCCACGTACAGGCGTCCCTGCGGGTGTGGGTGAAGCTGGATACAGGCATGCATCGCCTCGGGTTCGACCCGGAACGCCTCGAAGCGGTAATCCGCCGTCTGCGGGCGCTGCCTTTGGTGCAGCAACCGCCGGGCTGCCTTTCCCACCTGGCCTGCGCCGACGAACGTGCCAACCCGGCCACGGAAGACCAGCACCGACGCTTTGAGGGGGCACTGAACGACTATCCCGGCGAGCGCTCCCTGGCCAACTCCGCCGGCCTGCTGGGCTGGCCGGATCTTCACTACGACTGGGTACGTCCCGGTATCATGCTCTACGGGGTCTCTCCCTTCGCCGATGCACTGGGGCCCGGGCTCGGCCTGCGGCCGGCGATGACCCTGGAGACCCGCATCATCGGCATCCGCGAGCTGCGCAAGGGCGATGCCATCGGCTACGGTGGCAGCTGGGTATGCCCCGAGGACATGTGCGTGGGCGTCGCCGCCATCGGCTATGGTGACGGATATCCCCGCCACGCCGCCGCCGGCACGCCGGTACTCATCCAAGGACGGCGAGTGACCCTGGTGGGGCGGGTGTCCATGGACATGATCACCCTGGACCTGCGCGGCCACGATGCCGTGCGCGAGGGCGATCGCGTGGTGCTCTGGGGCGAGGGCCTGCCGGTGGAGGAGGTGGCCGCCGCCGCCGACACCATCGGCTATGAACTCCTCACCGGCATCACCGGACGGGTACAGCTGGAGTATGACTGACTATGTCGAGATCTCTTGATGGCCACGGAAGCACACGGAAAGAACCCGTATCGGCACGATCCGCCGCGGCGGTGTGCCTGTCCTGTTCCCCTGTAGGAGCGGCTTTAGCCGCGAAGTGGTTGGAGACCGCACCAACCCGTTCGCGGCTAAAGCCGCTCCTACGATGCCTGCCGCTCATGCCCGTGCGCCCCATTCATCCTGATCATGGATTCTTTCCGTGTATTTCCGTGTGCTTCCGTGGCTATAGGGATCTTGACTGAATCATGGCCAAGGCAAAGATTCTCTATACCTGTAACCAGTGTGGCAGCCAGAGTCCCAAGTGGAGTGGCCAGTGCGGTGACTGCGGGGCCTGGAACAGCCTGGTGGAAACGGCGGCGGTGACGCCGGTGACCGGCAAGGCGGCGCGCTTCGTCAGCTACGCGGGCGAGCAGGCCGGCCGGGTGCAGGAACTGTCGCAGGTGCAGCCCGGGGCCGAGCAACGCACCCCCATGGGTTTTGGGGAGCTGGACCGGGTGCTGGGCGGCGGCCTGGTGGCCGGCTCGGTGATCCTCATCGGCGGCGATCCCGGCATCGGCAAGTCCACCCTGCTGCTGCAGGCCCTGGCGGCCTTCGCGCAAACGCTCTCCACGCTTTATGTGACCGGCGAAGAATCCCCCGAGCAGGTGTCCCTGCGCGCCCGTCGCCTGGGACTGGCGGGCGAGGGCGTGCGCCTGCTGGCGGAGACATCGGTGGAGCGCATGCTGGAGATCGCCCACCGCGAACGCCCGCAGGTGATGGTGGTGGATTCCATCCAGACCGCCTACACGGAACTGTTGCAGTCGGCGCCGGGTTCCGTGGCCCAGGTGCGCGAGAGCGCGGCGCAGCTGGTGCGCTTTGCCAAGCAGACCGGCACGGCCCTGTTCCTGGTGGGCCATGTCACCAAGGAAGGCACTCTGGCGGGCCCGCGGGTGCTGGAGCACATGGTGGACACGGTGTTGTATTTCGAAGGTGACGCCGGCGGCCGCTACCGGGTGGTGCGGGCCATCAAGAACCGTTTCGGAGCGGTCAACGAGCTGGGTGTGTTCGCCATGACCGACCGCGGCCTGAAGGAGGTCAGCAATCCCTCGGCCATCTTTCTCTCACGCCACGAGGAACCGGTGCCCGGCAGCGTGATCATGGTGACCATGGAAGGTACGCGCCCCCTGCTGGTGGAGGTGCAGGCACTGGTGGATCACAGTCAGCTGTCCAACCCGCGACGCGTGACCCTGGGCCTGGAGCAGAACCGCCGGTCCATGTTGCTGGCGGTGCAGCACCGTCACGGCGGTATCGCCATGGGGGATCAGGATGTGTTCGTGAACCTGGTGGGCGGGGTGCGCGTCAGCGAGACGGCGGCGGACCTGGCGGTGTTGCTGGCGGTGTTGTCCAGTTTTCGCACCGGTGCCCAATGGCCAGGACCGGCTGCGCGAGGCCGCCAAGCATGGCTTCCGGCGCGCCATCGTGCCGGCCGCCAATGCCCCCAAGGGCGGGCGCATCGACGACATGGAAGTGGTGGCGGCACGGCGCCTGGCCGATGTGCTGGAGCTGATTTAACTGGTTGTTGTCGGGCTGAAGCCCGACCTACAGGGTGGCACCGTCCCAGTGAAGATATCCATGCAGGTCGGCCTTCAGCCCGACAACCACAGGCTCAGCCCAGCGCCGACAATTCCCGCTCTACCAACTCGGGATCGCCGAGGTTCAACTCCACCAGCCGACGCAAATGGGTGATGCTGTCCACGTCGATATCGTGGCAGCGGAAGCCGATCCATTGCGCGTCCACATGCGCCACTTCCACATCCATGCGGATGGTGATCTCCTCGTTGAGGTGAACATCCAGGCGATACAGTTGTTCGCTCTCCGGTTCCCAATCCGCGGGGCGCTCGACGAGGGCGCCATGCAGGGAGATGTCCGATAGCCGGGCCGGCCACTGCCGTGTTCCCTGGTGCAGGGTGGCGGGCACTTCAAAATGGACGCGGCTGAAGTCCCGCTGTTCGTCGGGGCCTTTCTCGACCGCCGGCGGTGTCGTGGCCGCCTGCTCCTCGACGAAGAATTGCAGTTGCAGGGTACCGATGCGGAGCTGGTCGCCATTGCGCAGGGCCCAGGTCTCGTCGCCCAGGGCTTGATCGTTGACGAAGGGAAGACTGTCGCCTTCCAGGTGGGAAAGGAAATAGCCGCTGTCGCGCCGCACGATCACGGCCACGGCCACATGGCTCTTGCCGACCCGGGTCATGGCCTTGTCGAGACGAATGGTGCGACCCAGATGACTGCCATTGAGGATCTGCAGCCAGCCGATGGCCGGTTGGCGCGCAAGCTGTCCGGCCTGCCCAACGAAAGTGCCGCCTGCCTCCAGGCTGAAACCGAGGGTATGCTTGCCCACCTGGATGATGTCGCCGTCGTTGAGTTCGTGGGCGGCGGCGCTGACGCCATTGACGCTGATCTCATGCTGGTCGCCCAGGGCGGTCAGCTGGTAGTGCGCCCCCTGCTTCTGGATGCGCGCATGTTCCGGTTCGACGGCCAGGCTGTCGATGTGGATGGCGCATTCCGGTGCACGGCCAATAATGGCCTCGTCCTCGCCCAGTGGGTAGATCTTCAGTTTCTTGTCTTTGAACGACAGCGTGAGCTTCGCCATCCCGTTGGTTTCCTTACGCTGGGGCTCGCGCCCGATTATAGTTCCCGGTCCCTGGCTCACAAGCCGGCCAGGCCGAAATGTGAGGTGTATCACAGTCCCGTGGGGGCGATGCGACCGCCCGATACCATACTGTCGGCCATTGGCTCAGGAAGTTGATTCCCGGGGGCGTAGCTCCAGGGCCAGGGAATTGATGCAGTAGCGCAGGCCGGTGGGGGGTGGGCCATCCTCGAACACATGGCCCAGGTGGGCGTCGCAGCGCCGGCAGAGCACTTCCACCCGGCGCATGCCGTGGCTGCTGTCCTCGTGGCGGGTGAGGGCCGTTTCCTTGGCGGGCTGCCAGAAACTTGGCCAGCCACTGCCGGAATCATACTTGTGGTCGGAGGAGAACAGCTCCGCACCACAGCATACGCAGTGGTAGCTGCCGGCAATCTTGCAGTCGTGGTAGCGGCCGCTGAAGGGCCGTTCGGTGCCGTGCCGGCGGGTGACCTGGAACTGTTCCTCGTCCAGGATGGCGCGCCATTCCTGCGGGGATTTTTCCACTCGCTCGCTCATGATTCATCCTCCTTCTTGTCCGTGGCCGTGCGGTGTTTCACCGGCTGCAGGCGCGCGGTCTTCACCAGGTTGTCCTTGATCTGCACGATCTCCACCGGGTAGCCGGCCAGCAGCAGGCTGGTACCAGGCTCGGGGATATCCTCCATATGCTCCAGGATCAGGCCGTTGAGGGTCTTCGGACCCTGGGTGGGCAGGTCGATGCGCAGTGCCCGGTTGAGGTCGCGCACCGTCGCGGTACCGTCCACCAGATAGCTGCCGTCCTCCTGCGGTGTGTAGTCCTTTATGCTTTCGATGGGGTCGGTGGTGAATTCGCCCACGATCTCTTCCAGGATATCCTCCAGGGTGACCAGCCCCTGGAGATCGCCATATTCATTCACCACCAGGCCCACCCGCTGTCGCGAGCGCTGGAAGTTGCGCAGTTGCTGGTTGAGGGAGGTGTTCTCGGGCACGAACAGGGGTTCGCGCACCAGGGCCAGCAGTTTGTCCTCGTCCAGCTCGCCCTTGCGCAGGGCGGGCAACAGGTCGCGCAGATGGGCAAAGCCGATCACCTCGTCGATGCTGTCGCGGTAGACCGGCAGGCGCGTGTACTGCAGGGTCATGATCTGCTGCTCGATGTCGGTCCACTCGTCGTTGAGGTCGATGCCCAGCACCTCGTTGCGGGGGATCATGATGTCTTCCACCGTGACCTGCTCCAGGTCGAGCAGGTTGAGCAGCATCTTCTGGTGACGCTTGGGGATCATGGCGCCGGCCTCCACCAGCACGGTACGTAGCTCCTCGCGGCTCAGGGCCTGGCCGCTGCTGCCTTCCCGTTCCACGCCCAGTAGCCTCAACAGGCCGTTGGCGATCAGGTTCACGCCCCAGACGATGGGCCACATGACATGCTGAAGCGGGGTATAGATATGGGCGGCGGGGAAGGCGATGCGTTCCGGGTGCAGGGCGGCCAGGGTCTTGGGGGTGACCTCGGCGAACAGCAGGATGACCAGGGTCAAGCCGGTCGGGCCGGTCCAGCAGCGCCTGGGCCCGCATTGCGCCACGGTGCTTGCCGCGCACGAGATGGCGCAGCCGGTAGCGGTTCAGGGTCATGAGCCCGGTTTCGGAGCCGGAGAAGAAGGCGGACAGTGCCAGCAGCAGGATCAGTGCGCCGTAGAGTGCGCTTAAGGGGATGGCGTCCAAGCGGGGAGAGCCTCATCGATGGCCATGGGGCCCCATTGTACGGAACCGGGTTTTGAATACCAAAGCCGGCCGCTGCCGGTGCTCAGTATTTCCCCAACAGCAATTCCAGCACCAGCTTGCTGCCGAAGTAGGCCAGCATCAGGAAGCCGAAGCCGATCAGGGTCCAGCGGATGGCCTTGCGGCCGCGCCAGCCGTGGCGTTTGCGCCCCAGCAACAGGCCGGCGAATACCGTCCAGGCGATCAGCGACAGCACCGTCTTGTGGATCAGATGTTGGGCAAAAATATCCTCCAGAAACAGCACTCCGGTGAACAGGGACAGGCTCAAGAGAATGAAACCGGTGCCGATCATCTGGAACAGGAGCGCCTCCATGGTCTGGAGGGGTGGCAGCGCGCGCATGAAACCCCCGGGACGATGGTTGTGCAGCTGGTGGTTCTGGAGCGCCAGCAGCAGGGCCTGGAAGGCCGCCAGGCCAAGGATGCTGTAGGCCAGCACCGAGAGCAGGATGTGAGCCTCGATTTGCCAGGAAAGGCTTTTTTCCACAACAGGTTGCGACTGATGGCTGAGGGTGAGCACGAGGCTGATGGCGGCGATGGGCAGCAGCGCGATCCCCAGGTTTTCCACGGGTTTGCGCAGGGCGGCCAAGAGCAGCAGGCCGGCGGTGAGCAGGGCGATCAGGGAAGAGGCATTGAAGAAGCCGAGGTCGAGACCCCTGGCGCCCAGCAGGCTGGGCAGCAGCACCCCGGCATGGAGGGCCACGGCCATGAAGCCCACTGCCAGTGCCCCGCCACGCGGCCAGTGTGCGGTGGGGCCGATCCCGACGAGGCGCGTGGCGAGTATGACGCTGGCCGCGAGGTAGAGCACGATGGCCAGGTTTGCGATCAGCTGAGCATGCATGCCAGGAGAGTCGGTAAGGTCAGGTCAGGGAAGGGCATGATGGCATATCGGCCGGGCACATAGAAGGGCTCCGGCAAGGTGGACGGGAACCGGCCCGGCCGCGAATAAACAGGTACCTGGGGGTGTCGCCCCTGGTATCCACACACTGGAATGGCATGGACATACGAATTCTTGGATGCAGCGGCGGGATCGGCGTGGGGCTGGCCACCACCTCCATGGCGATTGACGAGGATATCCTCATTGACGGAGGGACCGGGCTGGGCGAGCTCAGCCTGGACGAAATGGCCGCGGTGCGTCACATCTTCCTGACCCATTCCCACCTGGATCATATCGCCGGCCTGCCCATGCTGGTGGATTCCATATTCGAGCGTATTCGCACCCCCATCGTGGTGCATGCGCGCCCCGAGACCCTCGCGGCCCTGCGGGAGCATATCTTCAACTGGGTGGTCTGGCCCGATTTCAGCAAACTGCCCAATGCCGAACGACCGGTGTTGCGTTTCTGAACGGCTACGACCAGCTGGACCTGCTGGTGGCCGAATGCGCCTTTCCCAACCGCGAGCTCGAATTGTCGCGCATGGCCTACCATTATTGCCCGCAGTTGCTGGCCGCCGACCTGGCCAAGCTGCGCCACCGCCCGCAACTCTATCTCAGTCACCTCAAACCGGGCATGGAGGCGCAGATCCTCAGCGAATGCGCGGAAATGATCGAGGGCTTCCCCCTGCGCCTGCTGTCCGGCGGGTGTCGCTTCCAGTTATAATCAGATCTTACGGGCGCGCCTCGTGCCCGCCATCTGACAGCAAGCTGGATCTGCCATGTTCGAAAACCTCTCGGAACGGCTGGGCCGCACCCTCAAGAACCTGCGTGGGCAGGGGCGGCTGAGCGAAGACAATATCAAGGACACCCTGCGGGAAGTGCGCATGGCGTTGCTGGAGGCGGATGTCGCCCTGCCGGTGGTCAAGGAATTCATCGAGCGCGTGCGGGAGCGGGCGGTCGGTCATGAGGTACTGCAAAGCCTGACTCCCGGCCAGGCCCTGGTGAAGGTGGTTCATGATGAGCTGGTGCACATCATGGGCGAGGCCAACGATGAACTGCAGCTCAATGTGCAGCCGCCGGCGGTGGTGCTGATGGCGGGCCTGCAGGGCTCGGGCAAGACCACCAGCACGGCGAAGCTGGCACGCTGGCTCAAGGAGCGGCGCAGGAAGTCGGTCATGGTCACCAGTTGCGACGTGTATCGCCCGGCGGCCATCGAGCAGTTGCGCACCCTGGCCGGCGAAGTGGACGTGGCCTTCTTTCCCAGCCAGGCCGACCAGGATCCGGTCGCCATTGCCCAGGCGGCGCTGGATGCGGCCCGCCGGCAGCATGTGGATGTGCTGATCGTCGATACCGCCGGGCGCCTGCACATCGATGCCGACATGATGCAGGAGATCCAGCGCCTGCACGCTGTCGTGAATCCGGTCGAGACCCTGTTCGTGGTGGACAGCATGACCGGCCAGGATGCCGCCAACACGGCACGGGCCTTCCATGACGCCCTGCCCCTCACCGGCGTGGTGCTGACCAAGACCGACGGTGACGCCCGCGGCGGCGCCGCCCTGTCCATCCGCTCCATTACCGGCAAACCGATCAAGTTCCTGGGGGTGGGGGAGAAGACCGCCGCCCTCGAGCCCTTCCATCCCGACCGGGTGGCCTCGCGCATCCTCGGCATGGGCGATGTGCTCAGTCTGGTGGAGGAGGCGCACCAGCAGGTCGACCAGGACAAGGCCGTCAAGCTGGCCAGGAAGCTGCAGAAGGGCAAGGGCTTCGACCTGGAGGATTTCCGCGATCAGCTACAGCAGATGCTGAGCATGGGCGGCATGAGCAGCCTGCTGGACAAGTTGCCCGGTGTCGCCAACCTGCCCAAGGGGGTCAAGGAGCAGGCCAACGACCGGGATCTGCATCGCATGGTGGCGGTGATTAATTCCATGACGCCCCAGGAACGCCGTCATCCCGACATCATCAAGGCCTCGCGCCGCAAGCGCATCGCCACGGGGTCCGGCACCCAGGTGCAGGATGTGAACAAGCTGCTCAAGCAGTTCATGCAGATGCAGAAGATGATGAAAAAGATGTCCAAGGGTGGCATGGCCAAGATGATGCGTGGCCTGAAGGGGCGTATGCCCACGGGCCTGCCCTTTTAAAATAAAAACGGCAGCCCGGAGGCTGCCGTGTAACAGTGCTGCAACATATTTTGTTGTTCTGGTAGCTTGTAGCACTTGACCCGTGACTCTGTGCAAGGCGACGTGGTCAGTTCTCCTCCAAACCTCTTGTTATTCTTTGGCGTCTGTATCGGCACCTGTCTGCACTAGAGCAAGTGCCATGCCAGGTATGTCAATATATTGTTTTGAAGCGGGTAATTTGTCATGAAGGGTCATACCGGGCGCTGACAATTCGTTTTTTGTAAAATTATTCGTCAGACTGTAACAGATTTGTGAACGGGGCGATTTTAAGAAAATACAATATTAACAATCAGATGTAATATATCTCTGAGGAAAATCAAGGAAAAATTTTCCTTGTCAGGAATTTCGACAAGTTCTGACCCGGCCAAGCGCGCGGAGATCCATGCCCCAAACCCCGCGAAAGCGGGGCGCAAGCCCGTCTCAAGGCTTCCCTTTTATACGATTTCCAGTAGAATGCGCCGTTTACCCGTGGCCCGAATCCGGGCCGGTTTGTTGTGGATTTTCGATAGAGGAAAGAATTTCATGGTGACCATTCGAATGACTCGGGGCGGCGCCAAGAAGCGGCCCTTTTACCATCTGGTGGTGACCGACAGCCGTAACCGTCGCGATGGCCGCTACATCGAGCGTATTGGCTTCTTCAACCCCATTGCCACCGGCCAGGAAGAACGCCTGCGGATCGACGTGGAACGCGCTGAATACTGGATTGGCAAGGGCGCGCAGACCTCCGATCGGGTCGCGAGCCTGTTGAAGGAAAGCAAGAAGGCCGCTTGACGGTGCGTTGCCCTGGCCGGCGCCCCGATTCCGCGCTGTCCCCGGAGTTCATGGTGATACAGGCAGACAAGGCGGAGAGCCCCGATACCCGGGTGACGGTGGGGCGCATAACCGGGGTGTACGGTGTCAAGGGGTGGTTGCGCATCTACTCCTATACCGAACCCCGCGCCAATATACTCGAGTACAACCCCTGGCAGCTGCGGCTGGCGGACGGTTGGCACAGCGTGGAATTGCTGGATGGCAAGGCCCATGGCAAGGGTGTGATCGCGCACCTGGCCGGTTGCGAGGATCGTGATCAGGCCGCCCGCTGGGTGGATGTGGAAATCGCGGTGCGGCGTGAACAGTTGCCAGCCGCCGAGGCCGGGGAATTCTACTGGCGTGATCTCATTGGCCTGCGGGTGATCACCACCGCCGGCCAGGAACTGGGAGTCGTGGATCACCTGCTGGAAACGGGCGCCAATGATGTATTGGTGGTCCAGGGTGAGCATGAGCGCCTCATACCCTATGCAGTGGGAGAGGTGGTCACGGCGGTGGACCTGGAGGCCGGCGAGCTGCACGTGGACTGGGATCCCGAGTACTGAGCCCATGCGCATTGATGTGGTCACCCTGTTTCCGGAGCTGGTGCAGACCCTGACGGAACACGGGATCCCGCGCCGGGCCGCCGAGCGGGGCCTGTTGCGACTGGCAACCTGGAATCCGCGCGACTACACCAGGGACCGGCATCGCAGCGTGGATGACCGGCCCTATGGCGGCGGCCCCGGCATGGTGATGCGGGTGGAGCCTCTCCAGGCGGCTATCCAGGCGGCGCGCCAGGCGGACGTGGCGGCGCCGGTGATCTACCTGTCGCCCCAGGGGCGACGGCTGGACCAGGCCGGGGTGCGTGAGCTGGCCCGGCGACCCCGGTTGATCCTGGTGGCTGGTCGCTACGAGGGTATTGACGAACGCCTCATCGAGGCCGAGGTCGACGAGGAATGGTCCATCGGCGACTATGTGCTGAGCGGCGGTGAGCTGGCGGCCATGGTGCTGGCGGATGCGGTGACACGGTTGTTACCCGGCGCGTTGGGTGACGCGGATTCCGCCGGGCAGGACTCTTTCATGGAAGGCCTGCTGGACTATCCGCACTATACGCGGCCGGAAGAGGTCGCTGGCCGGCGGGTGCCGGAGGTGCTGCTCGGTGGCAACCATGCCGAGATCGAGCGCTGGCGACGCCAGCAGGCTTTGGGCAGGACCCGGGAACGACGCCCGGACCTGCTGGAACTGCTGGAGCTGGACGAGGAACAACAGGCGCTGCTGGCGGAATACCTTCGACAGCGTGACGTGTGAGGAGTTAGGAGTGTAGGAGTTAGGAGTTAGGAGTTAGGTAACCGATGCTTTGTGGAGATTCTCACTCCTCACTCCTCACTCCTCACTCGAAGAATTGAAACTGAAACCAAGGCAGATTGCTTTTACCGTTGTGGGGATCGAACCATGAGCAACATCATCAAAGAATTGGAACAGGAACAGCTGAAGAAGGACATCCCGGATTTCGGTCCCGGCGACACCGTGGTCGTGCAGGTGAAGGTGGTGGAAGGTACCCGTGAGCGTCTGCAGGCCTTCGAGGGCGTCGTCATTGCCAAGCGGAACCGTGGTATCAACTCCGCCTTTACGGTACGCAAGATCTCCCATGGGGAGGGCGTGGAGCGTGTGTTCCAGACCCACAGCCCGGTGGTGCAGGAAATCCAGGTGAAGCGTCGTGGCGACGTACGTCGTGCCAAGCTGTACTACCTGCGCGACCTGTCCGGCAAGGCCGCCCGTATCAAGGAAAAGATCTAGGAGCCTGTCGGACTTAGGACTGATCTACTGCGCCGGTGGGAGAGCGGTCCATTTTTCCGATCCTTTTCGTCGAATAGCTACGGCTATTCTCCTCAAACGATCGAAAAACTGTCCTCGCTCTCCCACCTTGCTCGCTACGATCGCCTAAGCCGGGAGACCCCGCCCTTGCCCACGATCATCACACCCCTGAGAAACCTGCTGCTCATCCTGCTGTGCGGCCTGCTGTTGAGCCGGCCCGCTGCCTCCATGGAGGATGATCTCAGCCTGTCGGAGCTGGCCATGCTGGCGAGAGTCGGCGCCCCGCAGCTGGCCCTGCGGCACCTGGATGCCCAGCAACCCGCCTATGCCGAGGACCCCGTCACCTGGATGGGGCTGGAGCGGGAGCGCGTCTACCTGCTGCGGACCCTGGGAGACGTGGATACCGTGATCGAACGGCTGGCGGCACTGCCGCTGGATGTGTCCGTGGATTTCCGTCGCTGGGCTCATACCGAGTGGGCTTCCGCCCTGCTGGAACAACAGCGCCCCGGTGAAGCCCTGGGGGTGTTGCGCGACCTGTTATGGAATGCGGCCGACGCGCAAATGGACACCCTCATGCGCTGGCGGCGCATGGTGATCCAGTCCTATCTGCTGGATGCCGGCCTGGAGGATGCCCGCAGCGCGCTGGTGCGCTACCAGCAGGATTTCGGTGCCGGTGGCCGGGAATGGAATCAACTGCGGCTGCGTGTACTGCTGCAGACGGAGCGGTACGAGGAAATGCTGGCCTTGTCCACGGAAACCGAGGACGCGATGGGCACGGTATTGCGGTTGGCGGCCCGCTTGCGCAGTGGGGCCTTGACGGCCGAGGAAGTTCACCAGGCGGCACGCCGCCTCGCGCTGGCCGGGGATACCGCCCCGGCGGCCCGGGCCCTGGCCTGGCAGCTGGCGGTGGAGGCGGCTCGGGGCCTGCCGCCGTTGCAGTATATCGACACCCTGGAACAGGCCCTGGCGCTACCGCGTGAGGCTCAGCCGGAGTGGGTGTTGTTCGAGGTGACGGGCGACCTGCTATGGGACGCCTGGTTGGCCCATGGTCGCAAGCTGGGCAACCAGGAGCAGCGCCTGCTGGGCGCCGACGACGATTGGTATTTCCCCGCCACCGAGGCACTGGAAAAGGATCCGCTGCGGGCACGCGTCCTGTTCACCGTGCTCAGCGCCCATGGCAGCACACCGGAACGCCGCGAACTGGCCCACGAGTACCTGGTTTCCCTGCTCGCGGCCCTGCCTCGGGGAGAGCAGCTGGTGCAGCGTCTGTACCTGGACTCGCGCCGCTTCGAGGACAGCGACCAGCTGCCCGGGGTGATCCGTTATCGACTCATCGACGAGGCGCTGGAGGGCGGTGACCTGCGGCTCGCTTCGCGGCTGATGCAGGATATGGCGCAACCCCCGCCCGGGGCCGATGCGATGGAATGGGGGCTGCGGCGGGCACGGGTGGCCATCCATACTGGGCAGGCGGAACAGGGGGCGGCCATGCTGGCCAGTCTGCTGGAGGATGAACGCCCGTTGGTTGACGAGCAACTGGACCGCTGGGTGCAGGTGGTGTTCGACCTGCAGACGGTGACGGCCCACCAGCAGGCCATCGACCTGTTCGAACGCCTGCTGCTACGGGAAATGATCACCCAGCGCGCACGTGAGATACTGTTCTGGCAAGCCGATTCCTGGCAGGCACTGGGCAAGCCGGCGCGGGCCGCCTATCTTTACCTGCAGTCGGCCACGCTGACCGACCCTTCCGCCATGGACCCCTGGGCGCAGACGGCCCGTTACCATGCCGCCCAGTCCCTGGCCGAGGCCGGTCTGCTGGAAGATGCGCGACGCGTCTACCAGACCCTGCTCAACAGTACCCGCGAGCCGGGGCGGCGGGCCATGCTGCTCAACGAGATCCAGCGGCTGCGATTGCGTGCCGCGGCACGGGAGGTGCGTTCATGAAAGAGGATGCCTTTGACCTGGTCCTGCCAACCCCGCTGGGGCGCCTGGGGGTGCACATGGCGGGAGAACGGCTGCGCGCCATCGAGTACCTGGGCAAGGATGTGCTGCTGAAGCCGGGACGCAGCATGGCCAGCCGGCGCGTGGCCAGTCTGCTGGAGATCTATTTTCACGACGGCCGCGCCGCCCTGGAATTGCCGCCCCTGCTGCTGGAAGGTACCCCCTTCCAGCAGCGGGTCTGGCAGGCGCTGTGTGTCATTCCGCCTGGCACGACCCTGACCTATGGCGCCCTGGCCGCGCGCCTGGGCAGTGGTGCGCGGGCCATTGGCGGAGCCTGCCGGGAAAACCCCGTCCCCATCCTCGTGCCCTGCCATCGGGTGGTGGGCAAGACCGGTGGCGGCGGCTATTCCGGGCACACCCAGGGACCGATGATGGCGCGCAAATACTGGCTGCTGGCCCACGAGGGCGCGGTGGAATACCTGCCGGTCGCGCTGTGAGCGCTGGTGGCGATTTTTTCCAGTTTCGATACTTGAAAAGTGCGTGCCGGGCCCTCACCTACAAACCACATTCCGTTTTGTGAACCAACAGGTGAGTTCGACCCATGACCATCGAAGCCCATAAGGAAACCCTCGAGTTTCAGACCGAAGTACGCCAGCTGCTCAAGCTGATGATCCACTCCTTGTATTCCAATAAGGAGATCTTCCTGCGCGAATTGGTCTCCAACGCCTCTGACGCCTGCGACAAGCTGCGCTTCGAGGCCCTGGGAGATGATGCCCTGTACGAAGGTGATCAGGGTACGGAGATCCGTGTCGATATCGACAAGCAAGCCCGCACCATCACCCTTCACGACAAGGGCATCGGCATGAGCCGCCAGGAGGTGGTAGACAACATCGGTACCATTGCCAAGTCCGGCACCCGCCAGTTCTTCGAATCCCTGACCGGTGACCAGGGCAAGGACAGCAGGCTCATCGGCCAGTTTGGCGTAGGTTTCTATTCCGCCTTCATCGTGGCCGACAAGGTCACCCTCGTGACCCGGCGCGCCGGCCTGGGCGCGGAGCATGGGGTGCGCTGGGAGTCGGACGGCGCAGGCAGTTACAGCCTGGAGACGGTGGAGAAGGCCACACGCGGTACCAGCGTCACCCTGCACCTGCGCGAGGGCGAGGACGAGTTCCTGGAACCCTACCGCGTGCGTTCCATCATCACCCGCTATTCCGACCACATCTCCCTGCCCATCCAGATGAAATCCACGGACGCGGACAAGGCGGACGAGTACGAAACCGTCAACAAGGCCTCGGCCCTGTGGGCGCGACCCAAGCGCGACATCAGCGACGAAGAGTACAAGGAGTTCTACAAGCACGTGGGTCACGACTTCGAGGAACCGCTGGCCTGGACCCACAACCATGTGGAAGGCACTCAGGAATACACCACCCTGTTCTATATCCCCAAGCGGGCGCCTTTCGATCTCTGGGATCGTGAACGCCGCCACGGTATCAAGCTGTATGTGCGTCGCGTGTTCATCATGGACGATGCCGAACAGCTGATGCCCCAGTACCTGCGCTTCGTGCGTGGCGTAGTGGATTCGGATGACCTGCCCTTGAACGTGTCGCGCGAAATCCTGCAGCACAACAAGGTCATCGATACGATTCGTGGCGCCTCGGTGAAGAAGGTGCTGGGTCTGCTGGAAACCATGGCGAAGGACGAGCCGGAACAGTACCGCGAGTTCTGGCAGGAGTTCGGCCGCGTGTTGAAGGAGGGGCCGGGCGAGGACTTCGGTAATCGCGAGCGTATCGCCGGGCTGTTGCGTTTCGCCAGTACCCATGCGGACAAGGAAGAACAGAGCGTCTCTTTGCAGGATTATATCGACCGCATGAAGGAAGACCAGGGCAAGGTCTATTATGTTACCGCCGACAGCTTCGCCGCCGCGAAGAACAGTCCCCATTTGGAGGTGTTCCGCAAGCATGGCATCGAGGTGCTGCTGCTGTCCGACCGGGTGGACGACTGGATGATCTCTCACCTGAACGAATTCGACGGCAAGCCGCTGGTGTCCATCGCCAAGGGCGACCTGGACCTGGGCAAACTGGAGGATGAGCAGGAAAAGGAACAGGTGGAAAAGGCCGCCGACGAATACAAGGATGTGCTGGAACGCATGCAGACGGCGTTGGGTGACAAGGTGAAGGAGGTGCGTATGAGCCACCGTCTGACCCGTTCACCTTCCTGCCTGGTACTGGAAGAACATGACATGGCCATGCATATGCAGAAGATCCTGCAGCAGGCCGGTCACAGTCTCCCGGTGAGCAAGCCGATCCTGGAGATCAATCCCGGCCACGCCCTGGTACAGCGCCTGAAGGCGGAGACCGAGGAGCAGCGCTTCGGCGACTGGAGTCATGTGCTGTTCGACCAGGCCATGCTCAGTGAGGGTGGGCAGCTGGAGGATCCTGCCACCTTCGTGCGGCGTCTCAATGAACTGCTGGTGACACTGGGAGGATCGACACCGTCTTGAGTGACTCCGCGGCAGAACGGGTTCGGCTGGACAAGTGGCTGTGGGCGGCGCGCTTCTTCAAGACCCGGGCCTCGGCCGCGGAGGCCATTCAGGGTGGCAAGGTACACCTCAACGGCGCACGGGTGAAGCCGGCGCGGATGCTGCAGGCGGGGGATAGCCTGGAGATCCACAAGGGTACGGAGTGTTTCGTGGTGGTGGCGGAGGCGCTGGCCGAGCGGCGCGGTTCCGCCACCGTGGCGCGCACCCTGTACCGGGAGACCGATGAAAGCATCCTGGCGCGGGACCTGCGGCGCGAGCAGGAACGGCTGCAGGCGGCGGGCCTGAGTCAGTCCGCCCACCGCCCGGACAAGAAACAGCGCCGCCAGCTGCGGCGTCTGAAAGAGGGTTGAGCAGGCCGTTGCGCGGCCAGGGCACGACCTGTGGTGGACCATTACGCGCATTCGCGGCCAAGGCCGCTCCTACGGGTGCACGAGTACCCTGTAGGAGCGGCCTTGGCCGCGAAGAGGTTTGCATGAGCAGCCGCAGGAGCGTGCTCTGCCCGCGAACCCGGTCGTCGTCAGGCGAAAACCTAGCAATATGCCGCGCGCACCGGTTCGTCGTAGTGGGCGATCAGGGCCCAGAGAATGGGAATCATGGGGTCGCTGCCGGCGGCGGTATTGAGCACCAGGGGCAGGTTGGCCGGCCGGGATTCCAGCAACTGCAGGGCGTGGTTATGCAGTGACTCGCCGCTGTCCATATTGATCAGCGCCAGGTCGTATTCGCCTCGCAGCAGGGCCAGCTCCGTCTCCTGGGCATCCCGGGTGCGCACCAGTCGTGCCTGGTGACCCAGGGTGTCCCGCACCAGCCGGGCTTGCTCATCATCGTCGTCTACCTGCAGTACCCGCGGGCGCCATCCGGCTGCCCGTTGGCTGGCCTGTTTGAGGGCGAACACCAGGCGTGCCTGGTTGGCGGTCTTGTCGAGCCAGTCCGGCGCCTGCTGCGACTGCCGAAGCTTGCGCTGGCGCGTGGTCAGGACCATCAGGGGCAGATCCGCGTACTGGCGGCGGATGTCCAGGGCCAGGGAGATGCCGTCCTGGTCGGGCAGCAGCAGGTCGATGGCCACGCCATCGTAGAACTGGCGGCGCAGCAGGCGCCGGGCCTCCACTACATTGCCCGCCAGTTCCACCTGGATACCGGCCCGGCGCAGCTGGGTGGCCAGGGGATGTTGTCCATCATGGGAGGCTTCGCATAACAGGATGCAGGGTGTACCGCTCATTCTCGGCCCTTGTATCGATTCTGGAGTGATGCCAGGGACATCACCCAATGATTTTTTTCTGGCGCGCAGCCGCGCCACATGCCTGTTTATAACGGCCCGGCGGCGGTTTTTTTTAGCCCCGCCGGTGCGCCACCGCACTTTGTGGCTCCACCCCTGTAATCGCCGTGGGAATATGCATTTTCGTAGGGAAATGCGTAACATGGACGGCGCCGGCCCGGGCCCTGAGACCGTGAGCCGGCACAGCCCTGAACCCTTGATCCTAAAAAACTCATTTCAGCCACGGAAGAACACGGAAGACACGGAATAAAACCTCGTCGTGAGGCCTCGACGCAGCACCTGGAGGATGAGGCGGGCTTTTGTGTCAAGCATATGATCTTGTCCGTGTTTTTCCGTGTGATTCCGTGGCGA
>JAIVHA010000261.1 GCA_020201295.1 Lysobacteraceae bacterium
CCCGCCAGTTACTGGCAGGTAAAGGCTTGGGGGCTCGAAACCGGCTTAGTTTTCGCCGGCGACGGGGCCTTCATCGCCCTCACTCTTGATGCGCTCGTAGATTTCTTCACGGTGCACGGCAACATCCTTGGGGGCATTGATACCAATACGTACCTGATTGCCCTTAACACCCAGCACGGTCACCGATACCTGGTCACCGATCATGAGGGTTTCACCGACTCGACGGGTCAAAATCAACATAGTCCTTACTCCATTATTCCAATCACCAAGGTTTCCAATCACCAGACGTCGATGTCTGATGTTCCTTGCCCCAAGCCGGGCCGCAGTTGATCAACTTCCCTGCTGCGACTGTTCCAGCTCGAAGGCGTCGTGCAAGGCCCTGACACCCAGTTCCAGGTATTTCTCATCCACCACCACGGAAATCTTGATCTCTGATGTGGAGATCATGCGGATGTTGATCCCTTCCTTGGCCAGGACCTTGAACATCTTGCTGGCGATACCTGCGTGGGAGCGCATACCCACACCCACCAGCGAAATCTTTACGATCTTTGCGTCACCGGACACCTGCCTGGCACCCAGTTCCAAAGACAGGGCCTGGAGGATCTCCAGGGCCTTGTCGAAGTCATTGCGATGGACCGTGAAGGTGAAGTCCGTGGTGCCATCAGCACCCACGTTCTGCACGATCATGTCCACCTCTATATTGACATCCGAGACGGGGCCCAGGATCCGATGGGCGACACCGGGCTGATCCGGTACGCCCAGTATAGTCAGCTGAGCCTCGTTCTGGTTGAACGCGATGCCTGAGATGAGCGCCTGTTCCATGCCTTCTTCCTCAAACGTGATCAGTGTCCCGGGACCGTCCTTGAAGGAGGACAGCACGCGCAGGGGCACGTTGTATTTGCCAGCGAATTCCACGGAACGGATCTGCAGTACCTTGGAGCCGAGGCTGGCCATTTCCAGCATTTCCTCGAAGGTGATGCGCTCCAGGCGCCGTGCCTTGGGCACGACGCGAGGGTCGGTGGTGTAGACCCCGTCCACGTCGGTGTAGATCTGGCATTCGTCGGCCTTGAGGGCCGCGGCCAGGGCCACGGCCGTGGTATCGGAGCCACCCCGGCCCAGGGTGGTGATGTTGCCGTGTTCATCCGCGCCCTGGAATCCGGCCACTACCACCACGCGCCCGTCCGCCAGATCCCGGCGTACGCGGGCGCCGTCGATGTCGCGAATGCGCGCCTTGTTATGGGCGCTGTCCGTGAGGATGTGAACCTGGGGGCCGGTGTAGGAGCGCGCCGGGCAACCCCGGGCCTCCAGGGCCATGGCCAGCAATGCGATGGTGACCTGCTCGCCGGTGGACAGTAGCACGTCCAGCTCCCGGCCCTCGGGGCGCGGGGCGATGTGGCGGGCCAGGCCCAGCAGACGGTCGGTCTCTCCGCTCATGGCGGAGACCACCACCACCACCTCATGGCCTTCCTTGCGGTGGGCCAGCACCTTGTCGGCCACGTGCTGGATACGCTCCACCGTGCCCACCGAGGTGCCGCCGTATTTCTGGACGATCAATGCCATATCTATGCCAGTACCAGGCTCGTCAATTCCGTTATCTGCCCTTGGGCTCAGAGGCAGACATTAAACACGAATGTGTAGGTCATATAAAGGAATCGTTTCAGCTGAGCTGCTCACGAATCCATCCGGGCACCGCAGCCAGGGCCACGGTCAGGCCCGCCGGGTCGTTGCCGCCGGCCATGGCCATGTCCGGCCGGCCACCGCCCTTGCCGCCCACCTGCTGGGCCACCACGTTGACCAGTTCACCGGCCTTGATGCGCCCGGTCTGTCCCTGGGTCACGCCGGCCACCAGGCTCACCTTGCCGTCCTTGACCGTGGCCAGCACCACGGCGGCTTCGCCCAGCTTGTTCTTGAGCTGATCCACCGTGTCGCGCAGGGACTTGGGATCGGCCCCTTCCAGATGGGCCGCCAGCACCTTGATGCCGTTCACCTCGACCGCCTGGTCCGCCAGGCTGGAGCCGGCCGCACTGGCCAGCTTGCCCTTGAGGGCCTCCAGTTCCTTCTCCAGTTGGCGGCTGCGTTCCACCATCTGGGCGACCTTCTCGTCCAGGTCACCACGGCCGGCCTTCACCAGTTCCGCCACCCGGGAGAGGTTCTTCTCCGTCTCGCCTATGTAGTTCAGCGCGTTCTCGCCGGTCACCGCCTCGATGCGGCGGATGCCCGAGGCCACGCCGGATTCGGACAGGATCTTGAACAGGCCGATGTCGCCGGTACGGCGCACATGGACCCCGCCACACAGCTCCGTGGAGAAGTCACCCATGGAAAGCACCCGCACCTCGTCGCCGTATTTCTCGCCGAACAGGGCCATGGCGCCGGACTCCAGCGCCTGGTCGATGGGCATGATGCGCGCCTCGGCCTCGGCGTTGGCGCGGATGGCCCCGTTGACCCGGCGCTCGATGCGCTCCAGCTCCTCGGCGGTGACCGGCTGAAAGTGGGAGAAATCAAAGCGCAGGCGGTCAGGGGCCACCAGGGAGCCCTTCTGTTGCACGTGATCGCCCAGGATCTCCCGCAACGCGGCGTGCATCAGATGGGTCGCAGAGTGATTGAGCACCACCGCCTGGCGGCGGGCCTGGTCCACCTTGGCCCCCAGAACATCGCCTCTGGCGAGGCGCCCTTCTACCAGGCGACCCGTGTGCGCGTGTGCAGCGCCGTGCTTGTGGGTGTCGGTCACCTCGAAGATCACGCCCTCGGCGAGCAACTCACCGGTGTCACCCACCTGGCCGCCGGATTCGGCGTAGAAAGGGGTCTCATCCAGCACCACCAGACGGTCTTGCCGGGGATCTCGCTACCCTTGAGCCCGGCGATGTCCTCTTCCAGGATGCGCAGACCCTTCTCCAGGGTCTCTGCAAAGCGTTCCTCTTCCTGGCGCAGCACCCGTTCCACCATGGGCTGGGCCTTGACCAGTTCCGGATAGGCCTCGCCCATCTCAGTGACCAGCGGACCCACCAGACGGTGGAAGAAGGCATCGTTCAGGCCCAGCTTGTGGCCATGACGGGCCGCGCGCCGAATGATGCGTCGCAGCACGTAGCCGCGGCCCTCGTTGGCAGGCATGACACCATCGGTGACCAGGAAACTGCAGGAGCGGATATGGTCGGCGATCACCCGCAGGGACGGGCTGGCGGGATCGGCACCCTTCGCCATGTCCCGGATGGCGCGAATCAGGTTCTGGAACAGGTCGATCTCGTAGTTGGCATGCACACCCTGCATGACGGCGGCCAGGCGTTCCAGCCCCATGCCGGTGTCCACGGAAGGGCTCGGCAGGGGCGTGAGATTACCGTCCTTGTCCCGGTCGTATTGCATGAACACCAGGTTCCAGATCTCGATGTAACGATCACCATCCGCCTCGGAGGTGCCGGGGGGGCCACCGGGTACCTCGGGGCCGTGATCAAAGAAGATCTCGGTGCAAGGACCGCAGGGACCGGTATCTCCCATGGACCAGAAGTTGTCGGAGGCGCCGATGCGAGAAAAGCGTGCAGGGTCGACACCGATCTCCTTGAGCCAGATATCGGCGGCCTCGTCGTCATCCTCGTACACCGTCACCCAGAGTTTGTCCTCGGGGAGTTTCAGCACCTGGGTCAGGTACTCCCAGGCGTAGCGGATGGCCTCATGCTTGAAGTAGTCACCGAAGCTGAAGTTACCCAGCATCTCGAAGAAGGTGTGATGCCGGGCGGTGTAGCCCACGTTCTCCAGGTCGTTGTGCTTGCCGCCGGCGCGCACACAACGCTGGGAGCTGGTGGCCCGCACATAGGGGCGTTGCTCGCGGCCCAGGAAGACATCCTTGAACTGCACCATGCCCGCGTTGGTGAACAACAGGGTCGGATCGTTGGCCGGGATCAGCGGGCTCGACGCCACCACCTCATGGCCCTTGGACCTGAAGTATTCGAGGAAGCTAGTGCGAAGTTCAGCGCTTTTCATAAGGGTCTGTGGTTCCGGTCCGTTGCCGCGGTCAATTCAAGAGCGTGATGTTCAATGCCTTTTCAGTACCCGTCGCACCAGGTCGGCGGGAAAGCCCCGATACTGTAGATAGCGGGCCCGTTTGGCCCATTCCCGGGCATCTTCGGCGGGTGTCTCGCCGAAACGCCGCAGTGCTGTGGCCTGGGCCTTCGCGCAGTTCGCCTGCGATGCGTACGGGACCATAGCCCTGTTGGACCCGGTGGCGGACAAAGATCTCCACGAAACGGGTATCACTCTGCAACTTCTCGGCGGCCAGTCTATCCAGGGCCGCCTCCAGGGCGTCCCCCTCGTGTCCTTTGAGGGAGAGCTTGCGTCGCAGTTCCGTCCGGCTGTGCTCCCGGCGCACCAGCAGCCGCATGGCATCGCCATAGGGGTCGGACGGTGGTGACTCAGGCCTCGGCCGATTCCGCCTCATCCGTCTCATCCGCCTTGGCCGCCCCACGCTTGGGCAGATACTTCTCGCGGAGCTGACGTTCGATGTCATCGGCCATTTCCGGATGTTCCCTGAGGAAGGTGCGGGCGTTGTCCTTGCCCTGGCCGATGCGTTCGCCCTTGTAGCTGTACCAGGCGCCGGACTTGTCCACGAGGCCGTCCTTCACGCCCATGTCGATGAGCTCGCCCAGCAGGGAGATACCCTCGCCGTAGAGGATCTCGAATTCCGCCTGTTTGAAGGGCGGGGCCACCTTGTTCTTGACCACCTTCACACGGGTCTCGTTGCCGATCACCTCGTCGCCCTTCTTGATGGCGCCGATGCGGCGGATGTCCAGACGCACAGAGGCGTAGAATTTGAGCGCGTTGCCGCCGGTGGTGGTCTCCGGGTTGCCGAACATGACGCCGATCTTCATGCGGATCTGGTTGATGAAGATCACCATGGTGTTGGAACGCTTGATGTTGGCGGTGAGCTTGCGCAGGGCCTGGGACATGAGCCGGGCCTGCAGGCCCACGTGGGTATCACCCATCTCACCCTCGATCTCGGCCTTCGGCGTGAGGGC
>JAIVHA010000142.1 GCA_020201295.1 Lysobacteraceae bacterium
GGGTACATACGTTTAGCCGC
Organism: Lysobacteraceae bacterium; assembly: GCA_020201295.1. Classification (GTDB taxonomy): domain Bacteria; phylum Pseudomonadota; class Gammaproteobacteria; order DSM-19610; family DSM-19610; genus JAIVHA01. The sequence continues at coordinate 21 of JAIVHA010000142.1, forward strand.
ACGATACACCTTGTCATTCTTCATTCTGCGTTTTTCTCTGTGACCTCGTGCCCTCTGTGGCTAAACCGACTTTGCCTTTCATAAACCCCCGCCCCAAAGCGGAACAAACCCACCCCCCGCGCACCACCAGAGGGCAGTCACCCCCTCGGCTCCGTGGCCCACCACCGCGCAGCTATCGATAAAACATCAGCTTGCAAGCGAATCGGCCGATGGCACGAGCGTTGCTTAGATCGTATTACCAAATCAACCAACGGTAATACCCTGGAGGCATCGCCATGTACAAACCCCTCAAGCAACTCTTCGGTGCCCTGGCGGGCATTGCCATGCTGGGCATGTCTGCCCAGGCCCTGTCCGAACCCCTGAAGATCGGCTACAGCGACTGGCCCGGCTGGGTGGCCTGGGAAGTGGCCATCGAGAAGGAATGGTTCAAGGAAGAAGGCGTGGACGTGCAATTCGAATGGTTCGACTACGTGGCCTCCATGGACGCCTTCGCCGCCGGCCAGCTGGATGCCGTGGCCATGACCAATGGCGACGCCCTGGTCACCGGCGCCACTGGCGCGCGCAACGTGATGATCATCATCAATGACTACTCCAACGGCAACGACATGATCATCGCCCGGCGCGGCGTCGACTCTGTGGCCGATCTCAAGGGCAAGACGATCGGCGTGGAGATCGGCTTCGTTTCCCATCTGCTGCTGCTCAACGCCCTGGAGAAAAACGGCATGACCGAGTCGGACGTGGAGCTGATCAACGTGCCCACCAACGAGACACCCCAGGTGCTCGCCTCCGGCAACGTGGACGCCGTCGTCGCCTGGCAGCCCAATTCCGGCCAGGCGCTCAACCTGGTGCCGGGCTCCACCGCCATCTACTCCAGCGCCAACGAACCCGGCCTGATCTATGACGTGCTGGCGGTCTCACCCACCAGCCTGTCAGCCAGCCGTGATGCCTGGGTCAAGGTGGCCCGGGTCTGGTACCGGGTGGTGGACTACATCCAGGATCCGGCCACCCGCGCCGACGCAGTGAGCATCATGGCCTCCCGCGTGGGCATCCCGCCCGCCGACTACGAGGCCTTCATCGAGGGCACCAAGATCCTGAGCCGCGAAGAGGCCATGGAATTCTTCAACAAGGGTGACGGCTTCACCTCCCTGTACGGCTCATCGAAGATCGCCGACGAGTTCAACGTCGCCAACGACGTGTACAAGGATGCGCAGACCGTCGACGACTACATCGACGCCAGCATCACCGGCGCCCTGTAAGGATCGGCACACCCAGGTCCGGCAGGCGGAGAGACTCAAGCCATGAACAAGCCCTGGTTTGCGGTGCGCAAGGAACTGTCGTCACGACGACGCACCTTCCTGGCCGTCATGAGTTTCGTCTTTCCCCTGCTGGTCTGGTCTTTGGTCAGTTATGTTCCCTTCATCTGGCATCCCCAGGTGGAGGTCATCGAAGCCGGCGAGGTGGATTATTTCCGCGCCGGCATGCTGGTGGACCGCACCGTCTTCGAACAGGAGCGGGAGACCCTGCGCGCCGAGGGCCGCGAGCTGCCCACCGGAACGCGCACCAACCCGGTCTACCTGCCCGCGCCCCACGAAGTGGCCACGGCCCTGTACACGGCCTTCTCCACCGAACCGCAGCGACGCAACGAGAAGTGGCTCCATGAGAGTCTCGCCAACAGTATCCAGGTCATCTTCTGGGGGTTCTTCCTTTCGTCCCTGATCGGTGTACCCCTGGGCATCCTGGCAGGCACCTACGTAGCGGTGTCGCGCCTGACAGAACCCTTCGTCGAATTCTTCCGCTACCTGCCGGCGCCGGCCTTCGGCGCGCTGGCAGTAGCTATCCTGGGCATCCACGATGCGCCCAAGATCGCCATCATCTTCATCGGCACCTTCTTCCAGCAGGTGCTGGTGGTGGCCAATACCACCCGCAAGCTCGACCCGTCACTGCTGGAGGCGGCCATGACGCTCGGTGCGCGCAATGCCGGGCTGCTGTTCAAGGTGGTCATCCCGGGCATCGCCAGTGACCTGTACCGGGACATGCGCATCCTGCTGGGCTGGGCCTGGACCTACCTGATCGTTGCCGAGATGATCGGCGCCAGTTCCGGCATCACCTGGTTCATCACCCAGCAGGCCCGCTACAAGAACTTCGACAACGTGTTCGCCGCCATCCTGATCATCGGGATCATCGGCCTGACCACCGACCTCATCCTGGCCTGGCTGGGCCGACGCCTGTTCCCCTGGCAGCGGGCCGCCCGCGCCTGACGCCCCGGAGATCCCCATGATCCATCTGGAACTGCCCAGTTACCGCGACCAGTCACCGGAGGTGGCCGACCGCTTCAGGCGCCTGAAGGAACGGCCGGTGATCCTTGAGGTGAAGGGTCTGACCAAGACCTTCGACACGGCCCAGGGGTCGGTCACGGCACTGAAAGACATCAACTTCTGTACTCACCAACGGGAATTCGTCTGCGTCATCGGTCCCTCCGGCTGCGGCAAGTCCACCCTGGTACGCACCCTGGCGGGCCTGGAGGACTACTCCAGCGGCGAGGTGCTGCTGGACGGCAAGCCGGTGCGCGGTCCGGGTCCGGATCGCGGCATGGTGTTCCAGGGCTACACCCTGTTTCCCTGGCGCACGGTGAAGAAGAACGTGATGTTAGGCCTGGAACTGGCCGGTCGCAGCCGTACCGCCGCCGAGGAGGAGGCGCTGCAATGGATCGATCTGGTAGGCCTGACCAAGTTCGCCAACAGCTACCCGCATCAGCTCTCCGGCGGCATGAAGCAGCGTGTGGCCATCGCCCGGGCCCTGGCCAACCAGCCGCGCATCCTGCTCATGGACGAACCCTTCGGTGCCCTGGATGCCCAGACCAGGGCGAAGATGCAGGGCTACCTGTTGGAGATCTGGAAGAACATCGACATCACCGTCGTATTCATCACCCATGATCTCGACGAGGCCATCTACCTGGCCGACCGCATCCTGGTGCTCAAGGCCCATCCCGGCGAGGTGCAGGAACTGATCGAGGTGCCCGTGCCCCAGCCGCGCAACCCGTCCCAGTTGCTGAGCCCCGAGTTCCTGGCCACCAAGCGCCGACTGGAGGAACTCATCCATCCGCCAGGCGCAGAGACCGAGGAGGGGGTCAACGGCGACCGCCTCAACATGGTGCGCATGGTTCCCGTCAACGCCAAGGTGGAGTCCGTATTCTGATGCTCAACAACTGGTACACCATGACCTGGGAAGAGATCGGTGCCCTGGTGGCCGCCGGGATGGACACGGTCATCCTGCCGGTGGGCGCCACAGAGCAGCACGGCCCGCACCTGGGCTGCGGCATGGACGCGGAGATCGCCGCGCGCCTGAGCCACGACGTGGCCGAGGCCACCGGCGCCGCGCTTCTGCCCACGCTGCCCTTCGGCTGTTCCATCGGCCACTCGAATCGCTGGCCCGGCACCATCGCCCTGCAGCCCAAGACCCTCATTGACGTGGTCAAGGACATCGGCGACTGGGTCCATGCCTCAGGCTTTCGGCGCCTGTTCCTGATCAACGGACACGTCACCAACGAGGCGCCCCTGCGCTGCGCGCTTGAGATGCTGCGCGCACAGCACGACGACCTGATGGTAGCGCTGATCAACACCATGGACGTCAGCGAGCGGGTAAACACCGCGCACAGCGAAGACGGCATCGACTGGCACGCCAATGCCGCCGAGACCGCGCTGATGATGGCGCTCTCGCCGCACATGCTGCGCGCCGACCGCATCCAGGTCGCCGACGATCCCGATCGCACCGAAGACTGCGTGTTCGCCCACCCGGTGAACCGCACCAGCGCCAACGGCGTCACCGGGCACCCGAGCCGCGCCACCCGGGAACAGGGCGAACGCCTGTATGCCTGGATGGTGGAGGACCTTGCCGCCCTGGTGCGCAAGGGCATGACGGAGACGCCACCCCTGCCCCATTCCTATTTCCAATCCTGCCAAGCCGCACACGGGAAACCCTGACATGAAGACCAAGACCACCGACGAGATTCGCCAGATCCAGGACCGCCTGCGGGCCCAGGGCGTGAAGTATTGCCTGGGCGCCTACGTGGATATCCATGGCGTGCCCAAGGGCAAGGTGGTGCCCATCGATCACCTGCCCCATATGGCCCATGGTTCCGAGCTGTATACCGGCTACGCCCTGGACGGCCTGGGCCAGGCACCCAACGAGGACGAGATAGCCTCTGTGCCGGATCTGGACCACATCATCCAGCTGCCCTGGCAGCCGGAGGTGGCCTGGATGCCTGCGGACAACACCTTCCACGGCAAGCCCTATCCGTTCAGCACCCGGGTGGCACTGAAGAACATGGTCGCCAGGGCCAATGAGATGGGCTTCGGATTCAACTTAGGGATCGAGGCCGAGGTGTTCCTGCTGCGCCAGACCGAGGACGGCCGGCTGGAGGTCCCCAACCCCGATGACCGGCTGGTCAAGCCCTGCTACGACGCCCGCGCCTTCCTGGACCAGTTCACCTGGCTGGACAAGATGGCCACCACCATCAACGCCCTCGGCTGGGACCTGTATTCCCTCGACCACGAGGACGCCAACGGCCAGTTCGAATTCGACTTCCATTACGCCGATGCACTGACCAGCTGCGACCGCTTCATCTTCCTGCGCCTGATGGCCAAGGAATACGCCAAGCAGGAGGGCCTGATCGCCACCTTCATGCCCAAGCCCTTCGCCGACAAGACCGGCAACGGCGCCCACTTCAACATGTCGCTCTACGACCTGGAGACCGGCGTCAACGTATTCGAGTGCGATCCCCGCGAGGACCCCCGCGGCCTGGGCCTCACCGAGACGGGCTATCAATTCATCGCCGGTATCATCAAGCACGGCAAGGCCCTGTGCGCCGCCTTCGCGCCCACGGTGAACAGCTACAAGCGCCTGGTGCGCCAGGGCGACATGCCCTACTTCACCTGGGCGCCGGTGTTCAATTCCTTCGGTTCCAACAACCGCACCAACTCTGTGCGCGTGCCCATGGGCGGCGGACGCTGCGAGTCGCGCAACGCCGACGGCGCGGTCAACCCTTACCTGGCCGCCACCCTGGCCCTGGCTGCCGGGCTGGAAGGCATCCGCGAGGGGCTCGATCCGGGCAAGCCTCAGGAGGACAACCTCTATGAACTCACTGACGCCGAGCGCGCCGACCGGGGCATCGAGTTCTTGCCCAAGAGCCTGTCCGAGGCCATCGACGCCTTCGAGGCGGACCCCTTCGTGATCGAGGCCCTGGGCCAGGGGCTGCGCGACGAGTTCATCAAGTACAAGCGCGCCGAGTGGGTCTCCTACCACCAGACCGTCTCCGCCTGGGAGATCGAACGCTACAGCCACCTGTTCTAGGAATGCCTGCATGAAAGCCAACGGAGGGGTCAGCCGTATCAGCATCTCCCTGCCCGAGCCCCTGCTCGGGCAGCTGGACGAGATGGTGGATGCGCGCGGCTATGAGAGCCGCTCGGCGGCCCTGGCGGAGATGATCAGCCACCAGCTGGTGGCCCACAAACGGGAACTGGGCAACGAGGTGATGGCCGGCACCATCACCCTGCTCTACGACCACAGCACCCCGCGCCTGCAGAAGACTCTGGCGGAACTGCAGCACGAGCATGTGGAGGAGGTGATCAGCTCCCTGCACGTCCACCTGATGCACAACCGCACCATGGAGGTGATCCTGGTGCAGGGGCCCGCCACCCAACTGCAGATCATCGCCGACCGCATGATCACCAACCGGGGCGTGATCTCCGGCAAACTGGAACTGACCACCACCCTCATCCCCCAGGTGCACCAGCCTGCGGAACGGCGCGCCTGAGGGCACCAAACAGGTGCCCGCACACCCACCACGCACCACCCTGGTGCGCCCCACCCGCGAGGCGGATTGCGCAAGGCCCGTCGCACAAGGCCTGGCAGCCATCGACTGCCCTGGCACACAAACTGCGTAGTCGGTATTACGAATTCGAATTTCCGTAACACCATGGAGAACGACACATGAGTCAGCTACCGGATGCGTCTCGACGGCTCTGGGAGGAACGGGTCCCGGGCGGCGCCCACTGGTCGTGGGTCCTGCGCCGCGGCACAACCCTTCGGCTCATCGACGTGGAGGGCGGCGCCAACGTCGCCATGCTCCTCTACAGCCGCGAGGACACCACGGAACGCTACAACATGGCCGACACCCTCAAGGGCCAGCACACCGCCTTTCTCACCCGCGGCAACGTCTGCTACAGCGACATGGGCCGGGTGATCTGTTCCATCACCGAGGACACCTGCGGCTGGCACGACACCATCGGCGGGCTCTCCAACGCCGAGCTGGTGAAGGAGAAATACGGCGAGGCCCGCTACCAGGAACACCGCAACGCCTACCACCGCAACGGCTATGACAGCCTGGTCAACGAACTGGGCAAGTACGGCCTGGGCCGACGCGACGTAGTGGCCAACCTGAACCTGTTCAGCAAGATCACCGTGAACGACGACGGCACGATGGTGTTCCAGCCGGACAATTCAAAACCCGGCTCCTTCATCGACCTGCGTTTGGAGATGGACACCCTGGTGGTGCTGTCCACCTGCCAGCACCCCCTGGACCCGGCCCCCGCCTATGCGCCCCGACCCGTGGACCTGATGCTCTGGCGCTCAGATCCGCCCGGCCCAGAGGATGTCTGCCGCAACCACTGCGAGCAGAACCGGCGCGCCTTCATCAACACCGAACGCCTCTACCCCCTGGGCTGAGCACAAGACCCGGAGACCGATCATGAGCACTGCACTTGTCGAAAGTCCCCTCGAAGCCAGTCGGGCCGTATTCCGCCAGGTGGTCCCCGCCGGCGAACCCTTCACCGGGATCGTGCGCAAGGGCCAGACCCTGCGCATCCTGGACCTGGTAGGCAACCAGGCGGTGGACACCCTGTTTTACAACGCCGAGGACCCGGAGGAACGCTACAGCGCCAACGACACCATCCGCGCCCAGGGCAACATCTACCTCACCACCGGCACGAAACTGATGTCCAGCGAGGGCCGCGTCATGCTCACCATCACCGCCGACACCTGTGGCCGACACGACACCCTGGGCGGTGCCTGCTCTGCGGAGAGCAATACCGTGCGCTACGCCCTGGACAAGCGCCACATGCACAGCTGCCGGGACAGCTTCCTGCTGGCCCTGGCCGAGTACGACCACGGTATGGGCAAGCGGGATCTGTCCTCCAACATCAACTTCTTCATGAACGTGCCGGTGACCCCGGATGGCGAACTGTGTTTCGCCGACGGCATCTCCGCGCCGGGCCGCTACGTGGAGATGCGCGCGGAGATGGACGTACTGGTGCTGATCTCCAACTGCCCGCAGCTCAACAACCCCTGCAACGCCTACAATCCGACGCCGGCGGAGGTCCTGGTCTGGGACGCCTGACTACACGCAGCCCCTTGTCCCAGACGATGAAGAGAGCCCCATGTTCAACAAGGTCCTGATCGCCAACCGCGGTGCTATCGCCTGCCGTATCATCCGCACGCTCAAGGCCATGGGCGTGGGCTCCGTGGCCGTGTACTCCGAGGCGGACGCCCACTCCCTGCACGTGAGTCAGGCGGACGAGGCGGTGTGCATCGGGCCGGCACCGGCCAGGGACAGCTACCTGGACTGGAACAAAATCCTCGAGGTGGCCCGGGACACCGGCGCCGGGGCCATCCATCCCGGCTACGGATTCCTGAGCGAGAATGCTGCCTTCGCCGAGGCCTGCGAGCAGGCAGGCATCGCCTTCATCGGCCCGACGCCACAACAGATGCGCGACTTCGGCCTCAAGCACACGGCCCGCGCGCTGGCCGCCGACAACGGCGTGCCCCTGCTGCCCGGTACCGGTTTGCTGGACGACCTGGAGCATGCCCGGCGCGAGGCCCTGCGCATCGGCTACCCGGTGATGCTCAAGAGCACCGCCGGCGGCGGCGGCATCGGCATGCAGATTTGCCGCAGCGAGAAACAGCTCGCCGAGGCCTTCCATTCCGTGGAGCGCCTGAGTCAGAACAACTTCGGCCAGGGTGGCATCTTCCTGGAGAAGTACGTGGAGTACGCCCGTCACCTGGAGGTGCAGATCTTCGGCGATGGCGGGGGCGGCGTGGTGGCCCTGGGCGAGCGGGACTGCTCGATTCAGCGGCGCAACCAGAAGGTCATCGAGGAGACCCCGTCACCGGGCATCGACGACGACCTGCGCGCCCAGCTCATGGACGCGGCGGTGCGTCTCGGCCGGGCAGTGAACTACCGTTCCGCCGGCACCGTGGAATACGTCTACGACACCCGCAGCAACGCCTTCTATTTCCTGGAGGTGAACACCCGCCTGCAGGTGGAGCACGGCGTCACCGAGGAGGTGACCGGTGTCGACCTGGTGGAATGGATGGTGCGCCTGGCCGCCGGCGAGCACGACTTCCTCGACGCCTATCACCACGCCCCCCAGGGCGCTGCCATGCAGCTACGCCTCTATGCCGAGGACCCGGGCAAGCAGTTCCAGCCCTCCAGCGGCGTGCTCACGGAACTGCGCCTGCCCCGGGATATCCGCGTGGAGACCTGGGTGGAACAGGGTGCCGAGGTCTCGCCGTTCTACGACCCCATGATCGCCAAGCTCATCGCTCGGGGCGCAGACCGCACCGAGACCCTGACGCGGCTCGAAGCGGCACTGGCACAGACCTCCCTGCACGGCATTGAATCCAACCTGTCCTACCTGGGGCAGATCCTCGCCGACCGGGTGTTCGTGGACGCCGGCCACTACACCCGCTACCTGGACAGCCTCGCCTACCAGCCCGCCACCATCGACGTGCTCTCCCCCGGCACCCAGTCGATGGTGCAGGACTACCCGGGGCGCACCGGCTACTGGCACATCGGCGTGCCGCCCTCGGGCCCGATGGATCATCTCGCCTTTCGCCTGGCCAACCGGGCGGTGGGCAACGAGGAGAGCGCGGCGGCCCTGGAACTGACCATCACCGGGCCCACCCTGCGCTTCAACGTGGACACGGTGATCGCACTCACCGGCGCCCCCATGAAGGCGCTGCTGGACGGCGAGGAGATCCCCTACTGGCAGCCCGTGCCGGTGCGCGCCGGCAGCGTGCTCAAGCTGCGCGCCATCAGCGGCGGCGGCAGCCGCAGCTATCTGGCGGTCAAGGACGGTCTGGACGTGCCCGAGTACATGGGCAGCCGTTCCACCTTTACCCTGGGCCAGTTCGGCGGCCACGGTGGTCGCTGCCTGCGAGCGGGCGACGTGCTGCGCCTGCACGGCCCAGCCCAGTTCGATGAGACCTGCGCGCCGATCCCCGCGGCGCTCATCCCGAACTACGGCAAGCACTGGGACACCCACGTCACCTACGGTCCCCATGGCGCACCGGACTTCTTCACCGAGGCCGACATCGAGACATTCTTCGCCACCGACTGGGAAGTGCACTACAACTCCAGTCGCACCGGCGTGCGCCTGATCGGCCCCAAGCCCCAATGGGCCCGGGAGGACGGCGGCGAGGCGGGCCTGCATCCCTCCAACATCCACGACAACGCCTACGCCATCGGCGCGGTGGACTTCACCGGCGACATGCCCGTGATCCTCGGCCCCGACGGCCCGAGTCTGGGCGGCTTCGTGTGCCCCGTGACCCTCATCCAGGCGGAGCTGTGGAAACTGGGTCAGTTCTCCCCCGGCGACACCGTCCGCTTCCACTGCACGGACGTGGCCAGCGCCAACGCCCTGGAGAAGGCCCAGGACGCACAGATCGCCGCCCTGGCGCCCTTGCCCGCACCGCAGGTCGCAAGCCGCGTGCCCGGGCGCGATACGAGTCCCGTGCTCCACGAGCGGCCCGCGGGCGATGACCACGTGGGGCTCTGCTACCGCCAGGCCGGCGACCGCTACCTGCTCATCGAGTACGGCCCCCTGGTGCTGGATCTGAACCTGCGCTTTCGCGTGCACGCCCTGATGGAATGGATCGAGCAACAGGCCATCGAGGGCATCATCGAGACC
>JAIVHA010000262.1 GCA_020201295.1 Lysobacteraceae bacterium
TTCGGCATAGACGGGATGGGGCCGGTCGGCACGCAGCTCCTCGATGAGCTGGTCGACAAAGGTGCAGCCCAGCGCACACACCCGGTCGACACAGGCCTCGACTTTGGCTGCATCCGCCATGTGTCTATCCCTCCTTCAGGATGATCACGTCCAGACTGTGACCCAGTTCCGGTGAAAAAACCGGGATTGCATCACAGCTTTCCCGATCCTGCACGCCTAGCATGAACCCCAGGCTCGAACATCAGGGGCATTGTGCCATGAACAGGACAACCCACCACCTCGGAGCGATACTGCTGGGCAGCAGCCTGGCCACGGGCGGCACCCTGCAGGCCGATCCCGGCCCTGGCGGCGACGGGCAAGCCGGCCTTGCCCAGGAACTGAGCCATGTCATCGCCTGGGTGCCCAGGGCGCAGGCCCCCACCGCGGGGGTTGCCCAGGCCCTGGTGCACCTGCATCTGGACCGGGCTCTGCGCGCCGCCGAGGCGGAACGCTGCAACGGGGCCTGGCAACTGGGTGCACCCCGGCCCCGCAAGAGTCAGCCCGTCGCAGTCAACGCACCGCAGGTCCTGGGAGCGGGGCCGGCATGGCACTACCGTCTGAGCCAGGTGGAAGTAAAGCTGGACCGCTGTCCCGGGGTGGAACCGGTTGAGTTCCAGCGCAGCGTAAGCCGACACCTGCCAGCCTGGATGCTGATCCAACCCGCCTACCGGCTGAGCCTGTTGCAACAGGGCCAAGCGGTCATACCCCATCCTTACCTACCCGCACCGCGCTATCAGCTGGCGGGCCTGTAGGCCAAAAATCAGCCTGCGGCTTCCGCCTCCAGCACCAGGTCCTTGAGGGTACGTCCTTCCAGGGACTGCACCCGCGCCTGGCGCGACTGGTCCACCGCACGATCCACTGCGGCAAGGGCGGGCAGATCCTCCTCCTTCAGATACGGGCTTTCACCGGCCCGCGCAAGCCCTGCCAGAAGATCCGCCACCGTCACGGTGGAGATATCCTGGCACGGCAAATAGGCCGGCGGCTCTTCTGCCGTTTCGGCCAGGTAACCGGCCCCCACCAGAATATCCAGCAGTTGCTGCACCGGCTCACCAGGCACCCTGAGTTGATCGGTGAGGGCATCGACGGTCCAAGGCGGCTCGTTCCGATAATGGTTGCGGGCGATATGGAACATGAGATCCAGACCCAGCCGTTCCTTCAAGTGACTGCTGATCACCAGGCGCACATGATCCCGCACCAGGTACTGGGGATTCTGTACATAGAAGGCCACCTGGGCGCCGAGCAACAGGATCACCCAGCTGAGATACATCCAGATGAGCAGCAGGATGAGGATGGCGAAACCGGAATAGATGGCGGCATAGCGGGCGGAAGAGGCGATGAAGGTGGCAAAGGCCCAGCCGGTGCTTTGCCACAGGATGCCTCCGAGCAGGGCACCGGCTACTGCCGCACCCACCTTCACCCGGGTATTGGGAATGAATATATATATAAAGGTAAAGGCGACACAAATCAGCAAGTAGGGCACGAGACCGGCGGCCATGGTAAACAGGCGGCCAAAGGGTTCCGTGGCCATGAGCTGTTGCACCACCTCCAGGCTCATGACCGAGGCGGTAATGCCCAGGGCACTGAACACCAGCAGGGGACCGACCAGGATCACACTCAGGTAATTGCTGAAACGCTGCGAGAAACTGCGCAGGCGTTCCACCTGCCATACATGGTTGAAGGATTCCTCGATCTTCTGGATCAGAGAAATGACCGTATAGAGCAGGAAAGCCAGGCCGATGGAACCCAGGACTCCGGCCTTTACATTATCGACGAAGCCGATGATCTGCTCGCCCACCTCGGCCCCCTTGGGGCCCAGCGGGGCAAGAAAATTGAACAGGATGGGCTCGACCTGGTTGTGAACACCAAAACCCTTCAGCACCGAAAAGCTCACCGCGATCAGGGGGACCAACGAGAGCAGCGTGGTGTAGACCAGGCTCATGGCGCGCAGACTGAGTTGACCGCCCATCAGATCCCGCAGGGTCACGTAGAGCAGGCGCAACAAGCGCGTCACTATGCGCCTGGAACGGGGCATGTCACGCAGATTTCCTTGCCAGATCCAGCCCAGCAGTTGCTCGGGAAGCGCCACCAAGGAACTCAACATGGCCATTTACCCTCTTCGTTTTGTTGCACGCATGCAACGATTATAGGCCTTTCATGGCCTGATGGCCCACCGGGCGGCGACACGAATGACAATCCCCGTGGTGCATCACCGCATACTGCCATCCTGCCCATCCCGCTTGCATGAAAGTGCCCGCAACCAATAGTGCGGCATGGATATCGATCATGCCACCCCACGTCCTGCTCATCGCAGCGGCTTGATCCCGATTCCTTTCGGCCATGCAAAGCACGGACACAGCACATCGCACCCGCTATTCGCACACCAAGCATGCCATTGAACGAGCGCTCGCATAAGCAACGCAGGGCTGCCGAAGTGGGTGAGCAATGCCAGGACGGGGCCATTTCGCGGCAACGATTGCCGTGCTGAACAGTTTTTTTCGAAAATTTTTTTACCCCCCGGGAAGCCCTTCTGACCCGCCTTCTGGCATCCCCCGCACGGGCAGGCAGGCCAAGTATAAACATGTGTCGCATACTGCATGGATGAAAAAACACTATTATTTACTTGTGAAACGCACTTGACAGATTCTTCGGCATGAAAATGCCATTCCACCGATGCGCCAGGTAGTGACGGCTGACCGCTGAGAAGTTACGAACACAAGATCGCGTTACACCTGACCTAACTATTGTAATTTGTTC
>JAIVHA010000263.1 GCA_020201295.1 Lysobacteraceae bacterium
GCCGAGGGGTGCGTAGCGCTGGCCACAGCGACCACACTGGAGCTCTCCGGCATTGAGCAGCGCCGCCTGCACGCGGGCGACGGTGTGGCAGCTGGGGCAGAGGGTAAAAATCATGGTAGGGTCGAGTTTGACAGGTTATGGTCCATCAGGCATCCGGACAGGTCGGGCTTGTAGGTCGGACTGTAGGTCGGACTTCAGTCCGACAACAGCATGAACACCACCAACCCCGTCGGGCTGAAGCCCGACCTACAGGGTGGCATGGTCAAGGGGCATCCTTGAAGGTCGACTTCAGCCCGCCGGGTTCCTCTTCTCCCCCGCCAGGCACACCCAGCCATCCTGTTCCAGTACCGGGTCGAAACGGATCCAGGGTTCGTAGGCCGCCATCACCGCCTGCGCCTGTTCGGCGAGGATGTTGGCCAGCAGCATATCCACCGGGTCAGCGGGAAGATCCTCCGGCCGACACAGCGCCAGCCGCTCGGCCACGCCGTTGCGCGCCGCGTTCTCGCGGCTGGCCCAGAGGGCCTGGTCGTCGATGTCGGTACCCCAGGCATGGGCCGCACCCAGCTTCAGGGCCGCGATGGCCAGGATGCCGGAGCCACAGCCGAAATCCAGCACCTGCTGCCCGCTGGGCGGGTGTCCATCCAGCCATGCCAGGCACTGGGCGGTGGTAGGGTGCGTGCCGGTGCCGAAGGCCAGGCCGGGATCCAGGTCCAGCACCACCGCCTGTTCATCCACCGGCGCCGCCATGCCCGTGGGCACCACCCACAGGTGTTGGCCGAAGCGCATGGGCTGAAAGTAGTCCATCCAGGCCCGTTCCCAATCGCGGTCCTCCAGGGTCTCCACCTGCACGCGCGCCGCGGTTCCGGCACCGAAGCGTTCCGCCAGGGCCTCGCGTGCCTCCGCGCAGCGGATGGGATCATCGAACAGGGCCACCACGCGGGTGTCGGTCCAGAGGGGCGTGTCGCCCGGGTCGGGTTCGAAGATGGGCTGGTCGGCGGCGTCGAGGAAGGTCACCGAGCCGGCGCCGGCCGCCAGCAGGAAATCGGACAGTTGCTCCGGATCCTGGTCGCCGGCTTCGAGTGTGAGTTGGGTCCAGGGCATCTTGGCGCGGCGCGGGGTATCGGGGCCGGTTCGCGGCCAGAGGCCGCTCCTACAGTGGCAAGGCCCTCCACCACGATCTCGCTGAGCGCGCCACGCATGCGCGCCAGGGCCGACGTGCGGGTATCGCCATAGGCGATCAGCTTGCCGATCATGGAGTCGTAGTTCGGCGGCACGGGATAGCCGTTGTAGATATGGGTGTCCATACGGATGCCGGGGCCGCCCGGGGCATGGTACTGGACGATGGTGCCCGGCGAGGGCAGGAAGGTGCGAGCGTCCTCGGCGTTGATGCGGCATTCCAGCGCGTGACCGCGGATGACGATGTCGTCCTGCTTGTAGGACAGGCCCTCGCCGGCGGCGATGCGCAGCTGTTCCTTGATGATATCCACACCGGTAATCATCTCGGTGACCGGGTGCTCCACCTGCACGCGGGTGTTCATTTCGATGAAGTAGAACTCGCCGTCCTGGTACAGGAACTCGAAGGTACCGGCGCCGCGGTACTGCATGCGTTTGCAGGCCTCCACGCAACGCGCGCCCATGGTGGCGCGCTGTTCCGGGGTGATGCCCGGCGCCGGCGCCTCCTCCACCACCTTCTGGTGGCGGCGCTGCATGGAGCAGTCGCGCTCGCCCAGATGGATGGCATCGCCCTCGCCGTCGCCCAGCACCTGGAATTCCACATGGCGCGGGGTTTCCAGGAATTTCTCCATGTACACCACGTCACTGCCGAAGGCATTCAGGGCCTCGGTGCGGGTCAGCGCGATGGCATTGAGCAGGTTGCCCTCGCTGTGTACCACGCGCATGCCACGGCCACCGCCGCCGGCCGCCGCCTTGATGATGATGGGATAGCCGATCTTGTGCGCCAGTCCGAGATTGGTATGGTCATCCTCGCCCAGGGGACCGTCGGAACCGGGCACGCAGGGCACGCCCGCCTCGCGCATGGCGCGGATGGCCGCCACCTTGTCGCCCATGGTGCGGATGGAATCGGGACGCGGGCCGATGAAGGTGTAGCCGCTGCGCTCCACCTGTTCGGCGAAGTCGGCATTCTCGGACAGGAAGCCATAGCCGGGATGGATGGCGTCGGCCTGGGTCACCTCGGCGGCACTGATGATGGCCGGCACGTTCAGGTAGCTCTGCGCCGAGGGCGCGGGCCCGATGCAGACGGTCTCGTCGGCCAGCAGCACATGCTTGAGATTGCGATCCACCTCGGAGTGAATCGCCACGGTGTGGACACCCAGTTCACGGCAGGCGCGCAGGATGCGCAGGGCGATCTCGCCACGGTTGGCGATGACGACTTTGTCCAGCATCATTCGATCACGAACATGGGTTGGCCGAACTCCACCGGACCGCCGTTCTCGGCCAGGATGGCCTGCACCACCCCGGCCTTGTCCGACTCGATCTGGTTGAGCATCTTCATGGCTTCGATGATGCACAGGGTATCGCCCACGTTCACCCGCTGGCCCACCTCGACGAAGGCCTTGGCGCCCGGCGAGGATGCGCGATAGAAGGTGCCCACAATGGGTGAATTCACCGTATGGCCGGCGGGTGCCGCCGGTTCGGCGACAGCGGGGGCGGCCGGTGCGGCGACAGCGGGCGCGGCCGGGGGCGCCTGCATCAGCACCTGGGGCGCGGCGTTCTGGGCATAACGACTGATGCGCACCGATTCCTCGCCCTCGTGGATCTCGATTTCGGCGATGCCGGATTCTTCCAGCAACTCAATGAGTTTTTTGACTTTTCGGATGTCCATGACGTCCCTTACGCAACCGGATTCGGTGTGGATAGATAATCGATGGCGGCCTGCAGCGCCAGCCCGTAGCCCAGGGCCCCGAGACCGCTGATGACCCCCATGGCGATGTCGGAGAAATAGGAGTGGCGGCGAAAGTCCTCGCGGCCATGCACATTGGACAGGTGCACCTCTATGAAAGGTATGTCCACGGCCTTGAGGGCGTCGCGCAGGGCGACGCTGGTATGGGTGAAGGCCGCGGGATTGATCAGGATGAAGCCCACCCCCTCGCCGCGCGCGGCGTGGATGCGGTTGATGAGCTCGTGCTCGGCATTGGACTGCAGGCAGTGCAGCTCCGCCCCCGCCTGGCGGGCCTGCGCCTCCAGGCGCCGCTCGATGGCCGCCAGCCCCACCGCTCCGTAGATCCCCGGCTCGCGGGTGCCCAGCAGGTTCAGGTTGGGGCCGTTCAAAAGGAGGATGGTCGCCAAGGTTACCGCCTGATCCCGGCAGGATCGTGAATGATTGGGACGCTATTATCCGCAAACCATACGCCTTGTCCAGTTTCAGGCCAAAGCAGGGGGTGCGGGGGCGTATCGCGGCTGGCGCCGCTCCTACAGTGCGGGTGCGAGGCAGAAGACGGGGTCGGACCAAGACAACCTTCTGAATAACATGAAAAATAAAGCCAAAAATGCGGCATTTCAGAGCTTAGACCGGCATTTTCGCCCCCAAAATCGAGCCTTCAAGCCTCATCAGCCGTCGCTTTCTCCCCCGACTCGACAGGCCAGCCACAGCCATCGGTTACAAAAGGCACACATTGTGTTGTAAAAAAACACATGAAACCCATCTCATGGAATCCGGAAAAGAACGCTTTTCTGAAGGCCGAGAGAGGGGTCTCATTTGAGGATGTGGTGTTCCACATCATGGCGGGCGACATCCTCGAAACGATTGAGCATCCAAACCAGGAACGTTACCCGCCAAGACACAGAAACGGCATCAAGAATACGCCGAGGCCATGCTCAGGAAAGACGCCCGGATCAATATTCGGCTCTCTTCCAAGGATCTTCGGGGCCTGCAGAAAAAGGCCCTTGCCGAGGGTATTCCATACCAGACCCTGGTCGCCAGCATCCTTCACAAGTATGTAGAGGGTCGCCTGCACGAAAACGACCGCTAAACCAGGCTCCGGGTCCAGGCTCCGGGTCGGACCAGCGCAAGTATCTGAACAAAAAAGAAATATAGCCCTGAAATGGCTGTTTTCGAGGCTTACAAGCCCGTTTTCGGCCTCAAATTCACCGGATAAGCCCGTCCGATTGAACCCGTCCCGTGATGACACGCCAAGCGCCAACCTTCCCCTTGCATCAATCCTCACTCCGATATAGATTTCCAACCGTGACAGGGACGTCGGATGCGCGGATAGGGACATCATGCGCGGCGGGATTGGAGGCTCAAGCGCAGGCGGGCTTCGAATCCCCACTCGCCACATCCCGCCAGGGGTGCATGCAGGGAAGCCTGCACCCCGGTCACACCCTTTCCTCCCGGGAGCGGCCCATGTCGACACGCGCCCAGGACATCCTGCAACGCCATCGCCTGAACGTGGACGAGTACCATCGCATGGGCCGGGCAGGCATCCTTCCGGAAGACAGCCGCGTGGAACTGATCAATGGAGAGATCATCGACACGGCGCCGATTGGAAGCCGGCACGCTGCCGCCGTGAAGCAACTCATGCGCCTGCTCGACCGTGGCGTTGGCGACCATGCCATCGTTTCGGTACAGGATCCCATCCAGCTGGACGACCACACCGAACCCCAACCCGACCTCGCCTTGCTGCGCCCGCGTACGGACTACTACAAAACCGCCCGCGCCGGCATCCCCGAGGCCTGGCTGGTGGACCTGGGAGCGAGTATCTTCGCCCGCTACCACGAAGCCGGCCCTGACGGATACCACCGCAACGAGGCGATCACGGACCTGCAACGGGTCGGTATCGCAACCCTGCCCGGCGTTGCACTCGATCTGCACGGATTATTCTGAGCAGCGATGGAGCCAGGCTCCGTTGGATTCTCCTGGTCAATTCCATTCTCTGTAGCCTCGAAGCCGATCCCGTCGACGCCGGGACTGCCTCGCTTGGCACAGACAAGCCGCCAGGCGTGACTGCTCTCTTGCTGTCTGGAAACTCACGCCCCCGCGTTGCCACGACGCCGCTTCCTCACCTCCTCATGCTACCAGGGCGTACGGGCAACTCCCCGGACGGGACTTTAACCCGCTAGATTTACTGCTGTTACTGCGAACGGACCGTTACCAATTTTCTGGTCCAGGCAACCTTAGAGGCCGCTTTTCACCCGCAAAAACGGCACTCTAAGGCAAAAAACAGCCCGTTTTTACCCGAAAAACCATGGCTTTTCATAATCATGGCCTGGTCCGACCCCACCGACCTTCCCACGACAAGGCGCTTGAAGACTCCTTGCGGAAGATCATACGTGAAGAACTGAAGCGAGCGGGCTAGCGGTTCGAGGATTATCCCGATAGTTGCAATACATTCTGTGGCACGAAGCATGAAGCCCCTGCACTGGAATGCACCGGCAGTGCGGTTCGGCGCGGGCACTGTAGGAGCGGCGCGAGCCGCGAACATTCGCGGCTCGCGCCGCTCCTACAGTAGAGATTCTGCCATGATCGGGTTAACCGTCATTGCCCCTTTCTTGATCTCTTTCTTGCAGCCCCCCTTAAAGACCATAGTCATGACCATGCCATGGCCTGGTGCGACCCCGATCTTCTACAACCTGACCAGGTGGCGTGGCTCCGCGCCCCGCACCGCATGCAAGGCGATGCCGCGATCGAACGTCACCAGACGCCCCTCGTTGCGCACTGCAAGGGCGAGCAGATAAACATCGCTTACCTGGCGCGACCCGAGAATCGCCTCCCAGGCGACGGTATCCGACGCCAGCAGGCTTACTGAATCCGGCCAGAACCGATGATGGGGTGTTCCCGCGGCTTCGACCAGACGCGCGGCCACCACGGCCGCCGCGAGCGGATTGGGATATCCGGATTGAGACATAATGCGGATACACCCATTCTGCGTCAGCGGGCAAGATGCCCAACCGTGGCCGATGTTGCCGGCGAGCCATTGCGTGGCCGCCACATGATGAACATGATCGATGTCCAGCAAGGCGATCAGCACATTCACATCGAGCAAGGCGCGCATCAGATGCCATCCTGATCACGCAGTTCGTCGATCGCTTCGTTGCTCACCAGACCACCGCGCGACGCAAACGGCCGGAAACCGTAACACCCCTCCGGTTCACGCACACCCTGACCGGCCTCGGGTGGTGGCTGGGTCAGCGCCCGGCGTACAAGATCCGACACCACCTGACCGGCCGTCCTGCCCTCGCGACGGGCCAGTTCCTTCGCCGCCTGGAGCACTTCGTCATCGATGTCGAGCGTGGTTCTCATGGCAACCCCCGAATGATGCATAGATGCTAGCGCATCTGATGCGGCGCTTCAAGGAGGAGTCAAGTGTAGCGGGGCCGGACCATGACAGCTTACTCGAAGGGCGATTTCGGGGCGGAAAATACCCGTTTAAGCCCGAATCAGGGCCAATATTCCCTTAATTCTCCCAACCAGCCAATATGTTAGCT
>JAIVHA010000264.1 GCA_020201295.1 Lysobacteraceae bacterium
GCCCTGCGCACCGAGGGCCTGCAGTTGTACGGGCCCCTGCCCGCCGACACCCTGTTCACGCCCCGTTACCTGGACCAGGCCGACGCCGTGCTGGCCATGTACCACGACCAGGGCCTGCCGGTACTCAAACATCATGGCTTCGGCGCGGCCGTCAACATCACCCTGGGCCTGCCCATCATCCGCACCTCCGTGGACCATGGCACCGCCCTGGAACTGGCCGGCAGTGGCCGCGCCGAGGTGGGCAGCCTGCGGGCCGCCATCGCCACGGCGGTGCAGATGGCCCAGGCCGGCCGGCCATGAACCACCAGCCGCGCAAGCGCTTCGGTCAGAATTTCCTGCACGACCCGCAGGTCATCCAGCGCATCGTTTCCTGTATCGCGCCACGCCCCGACCAGTCCCTGATCGAGATCGGCCCCGGCCAGGGCGCCATCACCCTGCCGCTGCTGCAGGCGGCGGGGCGGCTTACCGTGGTGGAGCTGGATCGCGACCTGGTGGGACCGCTGGCGGAACGCTGTCGCAATGTCGGCGAGCTGCACATCCTCAACCAGGACGCCCTCAAGCTGGATTTCTGCGCCCTGGCGCCCAGCGGGCCGTCCGCCGCCCTGCGCATCGTCGGCAACCTGCCCTACAACATCTCCACGCCCATCCTGTTTCACCTGCTGAAGCAGGCCCCCTGCATCCGGGACATGCATTTCATGCTGCAAAAGGAAGTGGTGGAACGCATGGCGGCGGCACCCGGCACCGAGGCCTATGGCCGGCTGTCGGTGATGATCCAGTACCGCTGCCGGGTGGAGCCCCTGTTCCACATCGGCCCCGGCGCCTTCCGGCCGGCGCCGCGGGTGGATTCCGCCTTCGTGCGCCTGCTACCCTTGGAGCAACCGGCAGTGCAGGTGCGGGATGAAGCCCGCTTCGCGGAGGTGGTGCAGCGCGCCTTCGCCCAGCGCCGCAAGACCCTGCGCAATGCCCTCAAGGGCCTGCTGGACGAAACGGGCTTCGCCGCGGCCGGGGTGGATCCGGGGGCGCGGGGCGAGACCCTGTCGCTGGAGCAATTCGCGGCGCTGAGCAACGAAGTCCGGGAGCAGGTCCCCTCTCCCCCAGCTGGGGGAGAGGGAGCAAACAGAGGTACGCATCCATGACGATCTACCGACACATCCTGCTGGCCGTCGATTTCGCCCCCGATTCCGAGCTCGTGATCCAGCGCGCCCGCGAACTGGCGCAACTGCACGGCGCCCGCCTGAGCCTGGTGCATGTAACAGAGTACGTGCCCGTGGACATGGCCAACGAACTGGTATTGCCCCAGGAAATGGAGCTGGACCAGGAGCTGAACGAGCTGGCCGTGAAACGGCTGGCGGAAGTGGCGGAAAGGATCGGCATCGCGGCGGCGGACCAGCATGTGTTGCAGGGCAATACGCGCGGTGAGATCCAGCGCCTGGCGGAGGAGACGGGGGCGGACCTGATCGTACTGGGCAGCCATGGCCGGCAGGGCATCCAGCGTCTGCTCGGCTCCACAGCCAATGGTGTCCTGCACGGCGCGCCCTGCGACGTGCTGGCGGTACGCATCCAGTCCGACTGAACGGCAGTCAGATCCAACCGTAGGAGCGGCCTTCGGCCGCGAACACCCCTGGATCTGCCACCGGCCATTCGCGGCCAAGGCCGCTCCTACAGGGGCGTGATCGCTTCACTCCTCAGAGGCGGTAGGCGATCACCGTCAGGTCGTCGCTGTGGCTCGGCTGGTCCGGCACCGGGTGGGTCATGCGCTCCCGGCAGGCCTGCACCAGCTGCGCCAGGGAATCCTCCAGCCGTCCCTTGCGCATGATGGCGACGATCTCCTGCACGGTGAGATTGTCCGTCAGGCCATCACTGGCCACGAGCAGTGTGTCCCGGTCGTCGAGCCGCAGGGTACCGCCCATCTCCACGCGCATGTCCGCCACGCCGACGATATTGGATACCAGGTGGCGATCCTCGTGCTGCAGGGCCTCGTCCTCGTCCAGCATGCCCGACTCCACGGCATAGCCCACCGGTGAGTGGGGCACGGTCTGCAGCTTGATCCGACCGCGCTGGCCGAATACCAGCACGATGGAGTCGCCCGCATGGTAGCTGCGCACCTGGCGGCCCTGTACCTCCACCAGCACCAGGGTACTGGCACCCCCGCTGGTCTCGACCATGATGCGCCGGTTGGCCACATCCAGGCCGTTGAGTATGGTCTCGCGCAGGTTATCGCGGGATTCCGGCGGCAGCGCCCGCAATTCCCCGGCGATGGTCTCGATCACCAGTCGCGAGGCATCCTCGCCCGCCGGCAGGCCGCCGACGCCATCGGCCACCATGAGTACGGTGCTGGTATCCCCCATGCACAACACGCCGGCGGCATCCTCGTTCGGGGTCTCCTTGTGCGGAGCGCGACCGGAAAACACCGCCACCTGCCCCGGCATGTCGGGCAGGCGCCGCGGTGCATCGATGTTCCATTGAAAAAAGGTTTCGAGCGTGGGTTTGTTATTGTTCATGGGTAAGGAATGGGCTTGCCTCAGTTCCACTGCATGTTTTCGAGATAGGCGCGCAGCTGGCCGGCGCTGCGAAACTTGCTGCCGATCAGGGTATGGCGCAGGCCGCAACAAATGACCTTCACCTCGGCGGGTTGGCCGGCATAGTAGCGGCGCCCGCCCAGCACGTCATAGAAGATCCGGATCAGGTCGAACACATCATTGCGGATGTTCTGCGAGCTGGGCCGTCCCCAGTGGAACATGTCCAGCAGCTTCAGATCGAAGCCCAGGCCATGGCGCT
>JAIVHA010000104.1:0-5714 GCA_020201295.1 Lysobacteraceae bacterium
ACATTGATAAATTTCAATTCATCTTCTCCTGAAGCAGGATAGGGTTGTGCCGTGTTCAAGCCATTGGAGATGATGAATATGAAGACCGATCCAAAAAAGCATTCGGCCAGTAATGAAAATCAGGGTGAGGGCGACCGTGAATCCGCCAAACGCTATAACGAGGCAACCCAAAAATTCGTTGAGTCCGGAAAGGTGGATGAAGCGGCACGCAAGGCCGCTGAACAGGATCCGGAGGAAGCGAAACGAAGCGAGCGTAAGGGACGGGAGCGTGCCAAGGAAGTGGATCCGGCGGTACACCGCGAGTACGACAAGCCCGCGAAATGATGTGGGCGGCGATCGGCAGGATGCGG
The DNA here is from genome assembly GCA_020201295.1 of Lysobacteraceae bacterium. Classification (GTDB taxonomy): domain Bacteria; phylum Pseudomonadota; class Gammaproteobacteria; order DSM-19610; family DSM-19610; genus JAIVHA01. Next base: position 351 of record JAIVHA010000104.1, read on the forward strand.
ATCGCCACATGAAGAATGGAGGACTGTCATGGCTGTGAAAGACGTATCGTTCGATTCGGACTTCGACAAGGATGGGTTCATCAAGGACCCGCAAGCCTGGGACCGGAAATCCGCTACGGCCATTGCGGAGCGCAATGGCATCCAGGGTCTGGCTGATGACCACTGGCGCGTGCTCGAGCAACTCCGCAAGCATTACTTCGATACGGGGAGTATCCCGGTAATGCGACACATCTGCCGTGAAATCGGATTGAAGGAGGACTGTGTGAGTGAGCTCTTGCACGATCCTATGCGCGCCTGGCGTATCGCCGGGCTTCCCAATCCCGGCGAAGAGGCAAAGGCATATCTGGAATCGTCCGATATCCCATCGGATTGAGGCATCAGGTAACCTGAAATGGAGGTAAGGTGTGGAATCGTCAACGCGATGTCATCATCCAGGTGGGTCCTTGCGGTATAGAGAAGCCAGGGTGGAAGCAGCCTTACGATTTTCCGCTCGACAATCCTTGGCGAGTGAGCCGGGCAAGCCGCCTGGCAAGCAGCCGCCACCGATTAAGCCGCCCGGACCGGATCGGCCTCCGAAAAAACCCCCGAAGCCTCACGATCCGCCGGTACGCCCACCCGGCCCCGGGAAGCCACCCGTCGAGCCGCCTGATCCAGGCAAGCCGCCGATCAAACCGCCCGACCCTGGCAAACCGCCGGATGACCCGCCGCCGATGCGTGTACAGGATTTGTGATGATGATACTTGAACACTACCCCTACAAGGTGGCTGCCATCTATGCCGACGCGGTATCAGCCGATGTTGCTGTCAGTATGCTCGAGCACTCCGGACTCGGCGACGCCAGGATCACCCGACTCGCCCCCGGACAGACCGGCGTCGATTCCGCGATCGAGCCGGAGCCGGTGGGAACCCGTAACACGCTGACCAAGGATACCTTGACCGGTGGTATCGCCGGTGCCGGTGCGCTCGTGGCCGGTGCGGTAACGGCGCTTACCCCTGCCTTGTTCGTCAGCGCGCCCGTTGTCGCACCCTTGATCATTCTCGGTTATGGATCCCTGATCGGTGGAACCGCAGGTGCGGTGTATGGTGTGCGGATTCGGGAGTTAGCGCTGGCCGGGTTGGTCAAGGATGCCCTCAAGGCGGGCTATCATGTGGTGCTGGTGCATTCCGCCAACGAGCAGATACGCGCCAGGGCGCAGGCGGTGATTGGCGAGACCATGGCGGAGAATATCGCCCATGCCTGACTTCAATGGTACTTTTCCATGCCGACCTGCCCGGGTTCGCGGCGCCGGTGGCGCTTGAGCCCGCGTTTCTCCAACACGGAGAGGGTGTCCTGCAACATGGCGGAGTTGCCGCACAGCAGCACATGGCTGTCCTGCGGTGACAGGACCAGGCCGGTTTTTTCTTCCAGGGAGCCGCTTTCGATGCAGGCAGGGATGCGTTGCCCCAGGTGTTCTCCGCAGGGTTCCCGGGTGATGAAGGGTACGAAGCACAGTTGATCCCCGTGTGCCTCGTTCAATCCTTGTATGGTGTCCCCGTAGGCGAGTTCGCTGCGCCTGCGCACCGAATGACCAAGCACAATAGTTTCGAAACGTTCCCAGGCAGCAGGCGTCTTCAGGATGGACAGGAAGGGGCCGAGGGCGGTGCCGGTGGCCAGCAGCCAGAGATGACGCGCCTCGGGTACCTCGTCGAGGGTAAGAAACCCGCTGGGCTTGGGCACGGCCCAGAAGCGGTCGCCCGGCTGCAGTCGTGCCAGGCGCGGCGACAGCGGCCCTTCCTCCACGATATTGAAATAGATCTCATGCAGGTCTTCGTGGGGCGCGTTGACCAGGGAATAGGGGCGGCCGATCCGTTCGCCCTCGATATCCAGGCCGACGCGGATGAACTGGCCTGCCTTGAAGGGTTCCATCGGGGCTTCGAAACGCAGGGAAATGAGTTCGTCATTCCAGTCCCGGCGCTCCACTACAGTGGCTTCCACCCATTCGGTCATGGTGTATTCCTTCCTGGTGAATGGAGAACCAATATGGGGCGTGCGGATGGCGAGCACAACCCGGGATGATTGGGGGATTGCAGGCCTTGCCGTCGGGACGAGGCCCGCCCTACAATCGGCTCCTGTTACAAGGAGGAAGATATCATGCCACGTCTTATGCTGCTGGTAGTGCATGAATGGTGGGGCCATAACGATTACGCCCGCAAGCGCGCCGAAATGCTGGCGGAGCTGGGCTACACGGCCCTGGCGCTGGACATGTACGGGGATGGCAAGGTGGCGGATCATCCCGATGATGCCGAGGCGGACCGGGATTCCTGGGGGCGTACCCAGCAGTTCTTCGACCGCATCTTCAGTGCTACCGGGGCGAGCGAAGACTGAGCCTTGGCGGTACTCTGGCAACAGCGGGTCGGCACGACCCTGTATGAAGTACGAACTACCGCTATGCGGGGCCACCCTTTGATTTGATCATCGAGGACCTGTTCGGTGAACGGAATGGCGAACCGGTGCGCGCCATCGCGGCGGATGCGGACTGGATGCGCGCGCTGGGGCGGGCGCTGGCGCCGTCCGGGATCCTGGTGATGAATTTCCCTTCGCTGCGGGAGCTGCGCGCCTGTGCCGCCCAGGCCGCCGTGCCGAATCATGCCGGCATCCTGCGGCTGTCCACCCCGCAAAACGATAATGCCGTCGGCGTATTTTTACCCCGCAAGCTGAAAAACGGTGAGCTGCAGCGCTGTCTGCGGCCCCATCCCGAGCTGGATACCGGGCGCCGGAGCTGCCGCTTGCGCTACCGTCTGCAGCGGTTATGATGGCCTCATCAAGCCGGTAACCTTACGTCCATGCAACGCATACCCATCGACACTGAATCATCCGTCGTCCACGAACAGTTCGCCGTGGTGTATGCTCCGCGCCGCAGCCGCGAGCGCTTTTCCGAGGGCGCGGTGGTCATCATGGAATCGGAACAGGCGGCCCGTGCGGCCGCCCGTCCCGCCGAGAAAAAATTCGCGGCACGGGTGGTGGGGCCATCGCGCTCTTCCGAGGGGCTGCGACTCTACTATCTCGAAAGCTGGCTGGATTGAGTGCCTGCGTGCCGAGGGCCGCGATCCCGAGACGTTGCGGCAGGAAGTGCAGGCCAGTGACCTGGGGCCGCAGCTTTTGCGACGCTTCGCGCGCCTGGCCGGGTTGTCGGACTGAAGTCCGACAGACGCAACACACTAGTACAAGGGAGCACCCATGGAACTGCAGGACCCGGATTTGCTGCGTCAGCAGGCCTATATCAACGGCGCCTGGGTGGAGGCCGACAGTGGTGCCCACCATCCCGTGCGCAATCCCGCCAATGGCGAGCAGATCGCCCAGGTGCCCGATTGCGGCGCGACGGAGACGCGGCGCGCCATCGACGCGGCCCATGCCGCATTTCCGGCCTGGCGCGCCCTGACGGCCAAGGAGCGCGGCCGGCTGCTGCGCCATTGGTACGACCTGATCATGGAACACCAGGAAGACCTGGCCCATATCCTCACCCTGGAAATGGGCAAGCCGCTGGCCGAGGCGCGTGGCGAGATCGCCTACGGCGCCGCCTACATCGACTGGTTCGCGGAGGAGGGCAAGCGGGTCTATGGCGAGATCATTCCCGAGCCCGTGGCGGGCCGGCGCATCCTCGTCACCCGCGAGCCCGTGGGCGTGGTCGCCACCATCACTCCCTGGAACTTCCCCAACGCCATGATCACCCGCAAGGTGGGCGCGGCCCTGGCGGCTGGTTGCACCGTGGTTTCCAAGCCCGCCGAGGCCAGCCCGCTGTCGGCGCTGGCGCTGGTGGAGCTGGCCGGGCGCGCCGGTATCCCCGCTGGGGTGTTCAACCTGGTGACCACCTCGAAGGCGGCGACGGTGGGCGACGAACTGTGCGCCAACCCCCTGGTGCGCAAGCTGTCCTTCACCGGCTCCACCAAGGTGGGCAAGCTGCTCATGAAACAGTGCGCCACCACCCTCAAGCGCCTGTCCCTGGAACTGGGCGGCAACGCGCCCTTTATCGTCTTCGACGACGCCGACCTGGACGCGGCGGTGCAGGGCGCCATGGCATCCAAGTACCGCAATGCCGGCCAGACCTGTGTGTGCGCCAACCGCCTGCTGGTGCAGGACGGCATCTACGATGCCTTCGTCGAACGCCTGGGGAAGGCGGTGGCGGAACTGCACGTGGGGTCCGGGCTGGACGAGGGCGTGCAGCAGGGACCGCTGATCAACCCCGCGGCCGTGGAGAAGGTGGAGCACCACATTCAGGATGCCCTGGACAAGGGCGCGCGCCTGGTGACTGGCGGCCAGCGTCATGACAAGGGCGGCACCTTCTTCCAGCCCACGGTGCTGGCCGACGTCACCCCGGCCATGGTCTGCGCCCGCGAGGAGACCTTCGGCCCGCTGGCGCCGGTGTTCCGCTTCCACACGGAGGAGGAGGCCATTCGCATGGCCAACGACACCGAATTCGGCCTGGCGTCCTATTTCTACGCCCGCGACATCGGCCGCGTGTGGCGCGTGGCCGATGCCCTGGAATACGGCATCGTGGGCATCAACGAGGGCATCATCTCTACCGAAGTGGCGCCCTTCGGCGGCATGAAGGAATCGGGCTATGGCCGCGAGGGCTCGCGCCACGGCATCGAGGAATACCTGGAGATCAAATACCGCTGCATGGGTGGGTTGGGCTGAAAAAGAAACCCCGCCGGGGTGGCGGGGCAAACACGGTACTAACACGAATGGCACTGACTTAAGCCGGAAGATGCCCGTCATTGCGAGGATGCCTTGACCCGAAGGGTAAGGTACACATGATGAAGCCCGAAGGGATTCTATGGGCCAGGAGTGACGCGGCAATCTCCAGGTGGTGACGGCGGCAGCTGCGCGGCGGGCGAACCCTTCGCCCTGCAGGTACTGGGCGATGACATGGAGCCCGAATTCGAAAACGGCGTCATCATCGTCGTCGACCCCGAGGGCGTGGTGGAAAATGGTTGCTACGTAGTGGCCGTGGTGAACGAGGAACACACCTTCCGCCAGCTGGTGTGGGACGAGAACAAGCGTTATTTCCTCAAGCCCCTCAATGACGCCTACGAGACCGTCGAAATCCCCAACCTGCAGGGCGTGAAGGGCGTGGTGGTACAGAAGGCAGGACGGCGGCGCAGCGAGCGCAAGCATTACGTCTAACCGGAATACTCTCCCTAATCGGGGTCAGAACACAGTTTTCGCTAATATAACCAGCAATTGTGTTCTGACCCCGATTGCCTGACCCCGATTGCCCGAATTACTTACGCTTGCGAGCCAACAGCATGCCTGCCACACCGATGCCAACCAGGGCCCACGTAGCCGGTTCCGGAATCGGCGTGGGTGGTAACGCGGTACATGCCC
>JAIVHA010000104.1:5835-9078 GCA_020201295.1 Lysobacteraceae bacterium
ACAATAATTAAATTTTGAATACAATTAGATAGCACGCTGGATGTGCGGAGCAGCCGTAGTTTGGAGGCGGCGATTGTAAAAAAATGTGACAGGTGTATGCGCCACTTTCCGAACAACATCAGCCTCAGCGGTTACAAGTGTGACCGTTGGGCCGGGTTTCCGCCAGGGGATACAGTTAGCGCTGTCTCGAGGGGGGATATTGCTGCGCGGAATATTCACTAGACGTGCCTTTCTCGCCTTGGCGGGGGCAATCGCCCTGCTTGGTCTGCCACTGGGCAGGTGGCTGGGTGAAAGGGATTCGTCGCATGCGCTTCATACCCATCTGCGGCCCCGGCTGCGCGCCTGTCTTGACATCCTGCTTCCAAGCGATGATCTAGGGCCTTCCGCCACCGACCTGGATGTGGATACCGAGTTGCTCGGTGCCCTGCATGCCTTGCCGGCCGCACGAGCAAAACTCTATGTGCAAGGGCTCGACTGGTGCGATGAGCAGGCGCGCACCCGCTTTTCCAAAACATTCGCTCTGCTCGAAGATTCTGACCGCGATGCCATTCTGAGATTGGCGGCTAACTCACCCGAGCGCTCCATGGCCTCGCGATTCATATACCAGCTGCGGCATGATGCCTTTGCTATTTATTACGCCCATCCCGATGTGGTCAGGCACATCCACGGGGCTGGTCCGCCACAGCCTGCCGGGTATCCGGATTATGCGGAGCCGCCGGCATGAAGCAGTCCGAGCCTGACGTGATTATCATCGGTGCCGGCGCGGGTGGCGGCAGCTGCGCCTGGGCACTGGCGCAGGCCGGGGTCAGTGTGTTGTTGCTCGATGCCGGCCCTTGGTATGACCTGACGGAGGACTACCGCCTGCACCGCCATGACTGGGAACGACAAGGATTTCCCGACAAGTCCGACACTCCCCCGGGGTACAGCTTTGGCCCGATGCAGACACTGGAAGCGCGCTGGGATGACCTCCGCTCCTGGAACCACATCCGGGGACGTTTGAACAGGGGCCGGAAGCGGCATGGCTGGCGCTATAACCATGTCAAGGGTGTCGGGGGCAGTACCCTGCATTTCTCCGGCGAAGCTCACCGCATGCATCCGCAGGCCATGCGCATGTATTCGCAGTTTGGCATCGCCGCAGACTGGCCTGTGAGTTATGCGGAACTGGAACCCTTCTATGAACAGGCCGAGGCGCTGGTGGGCGTTACCGGCCCCTTTCCCGATGCATCCCGTCCGCGGCGCAGTCCTTTCCCCCAGCCGGCCCACGATCCGAGTTATGCGGGGAGCAAGCTGATCGCTGCCGGGGCCCAGCTGGGGCAGCACTGGCAGCCCAACAGCCTGGCCGCACTCTCCCGACCCCATGCAGGCCGGCCCGCGTGTAATTACTGTGCCAACTGTCACCGGGGTTGTCCGCGCGGTGACAAGGGCAGTGTTGACGTTACCTTCGTGCGACAGGCGCTGGCCACCGGGCATTGCCGCGTCATGGCCAACACCAGGGTCATGCGGCTGATTGCCGGCGCCGACGACCGTGTAGTCGGCCTGGAAGGTATCGGTGCCGATGGCGATCATCTGGAACTGAAGGCGCGCGTCATCGTGCTGGCCGGTGGCGCCATTGAAACGCCGCGGTTGTTGCTGCTGTCCGAAAACACCCATGCCCCCGCGGGCCTGGCCAATGAGTCCAGTCAGGTTGGTCGCCATTTCATGGAGACCCTGTCATGGGACGTGGTGTGCTGGGATTACAACAGCCCCATGGCCATCGAAGGCGTTATCGGGGGTTGCAGGTTCTCCGCGGGGACCGCCGATGCCGACTTTCTCGGCCCCATCAGCTATGCCCAGCGTGCCGTACCGGGGTGGGGGCGGCAGCACAAGCAAGCCATGCGCGAAGAGTTTGGCAAGGTGTTATCGGTCGTTTCCATCGGCGAATTCTTGCCAAATCCCGATACCTTCATCGACCTGGATCCTGAACGCCGCGATCAGCATGACCGGCCACTGGCCCGCATTCACAGCTATATCGACGAGGATGCCTGCAAGCGGATGCGTTTCATGGCCGATATTTCCAGAAAGATTCTGCGGGCGGCAGGTACGGGGAAACCGTTTGAAGAGTACGGCAGCTATGATTTTTTCAATGCAACCCATGTCTTCGGCACGGCCAGAATGGGCGCGGACCCTGAATACTCAGTCGTCAATGCCGACGGCCGGGCCCATTACTGGAAGAACCTGTACATTGCCGACGCAAGCCTGTTTCCCAGTAGCGGCGGCGGTGAATCGCCATCACTGACCATCGAGGCCCTGGCCATACGCACGGCGGGAAAGATACGGGAAGCGCTGAAAAACAGTGATGATTAAGGAGTCCCTAGACGTCATCCATGGGTTCCCGCTTGCGCGGGAGAGACGAGGGTAATGATGGCTGTTGAATCAGCACCGGCGACGCAAGGTGTCGCCGGGCTTCAGGCTCAGGCCTGTTGTTGATGCTTGCGCCGCGCTACACCTGCCAGTGCCATCAGGCCGGTGCCGAACAGCCAGACGGCGGCGGGTACGGGCACTTCGGCGAGGGGGTAGCCGGCGGCGTAGCCACCGAGGGACATCAGGCCGTCGGTGTGGCTGGCATTAGCGACCTGCACGGAGCCGATGACGGCATTGCCGATGTCCGGCAGCAGACCGGCGAAGTTCACATCCGCATCGAGATCCACCAGCGACAGGTTGACCAGCAGCTGCCAGGAACCGGGGCGGTTGTGGGCGGCGTCCCAGGTCCAGACGACGCGGGCGGCATCGACGCCGACGCCAGTGCCGTCACGCGAGATATGTCCGGGATCCTGCATGCCGAAGATGGTAGTTGCCTGGTTTTCCCAGGTGCTCAGCGAATGCCAGCCGGAGGTGCGCACGAACAGGGAGCCGAGACCACCGTTGGAGCTGCTGCCGCTGCCATCGCCGGCATTGGGGGCGAGGGTGCTGGCGGACCAGGTGGCGTCCGCCGTGCCGATCTTGGCCTGCAGGCGCAGGCGATACTCGCCATCGATGTTGGAATTGACGGCATTGCCGGTGAAGGCGCCCCAGCCGGCTTCCGCGGCGGTGATGTCGCTGAACATGCCGCCGATGCCGATGACGGTGTCGCCAACGCCCCAGCTGCGGGCATCATTGTCGGGGTTCCAGGTGCGGAGGTTTGTCTTGGGGTCGACGTAGTAGTCGTCGAAGGTGGCAGCGGACTGACCGGCAAGGCTGAACAGGTTGCTGTCCGTGACGGTGAAC
>JAIVHA010000265.1 GCA_020201295.1 Lysobacteraceae bacterium
CAGGGTGTTGGTGATGGGGAAGTTCAGCAGGCGGGTGAACTCCACCAGCGAGCGCGAGGCCTCGCCCAGGATGACGCCGCCGCCACTGTAGACCATGGGCCGCTTGGCGGTGGCGATCAGTTCTACCGCTTTTTTGATCTGACGCGGATGACCCTTCACAACCGGGTTGTAGGAACGCATCTTGATGCGCTTCGGGTAGTGATATTCGGTCTTGTTGGTGCTGACGTCCTTGGGGATGTCCACCACCACGGGGCCGGGACGGCCGGTGGTCGCCACGTAGAAGGCCTTTTTGATGGTCTCGGCGAGGTCCTTCACGTCCTTGACCAGGAAGTTGTGCTTCACGCAGGGGCGGGTGATACCGATGTTGTCGACTTCCTGGAAGGCGTCGTTGCCGATCAGGGCGGTGGGCACCTGGCCGGTGAACACCACCATGGGGATGGAATCCATGTGGGCGGTGGCGATGCCGGTCACCGCATTGGTGGCACCGGGACCGGAGGTGACCAGCACCACGCCGGGTTTGCCGTTGGAGCGGGCATAGCCGTCAGCGGCATGGGTGGCGGCCTGTTCGTGGCGCACCAGGATGTGCTTGACGGCCTCCTGCTGGTACAGGGCGTCATAGATGGGCAGCACGGCGCCGCCGGGGTAGCCGAATACGTACTCCACGCCCTCGTCCTTGAGGCATTGGACGAAGATTTCGGCGCCGCTCAGTTCCACGTTCAGTTCTCTCTCGTATGCGGGGTTGGCCAGTCGGGAGCAGTGCCCGCCAGCACAAAAAATGCCCGGGATCCCGGGCTGGGCGTGCCGTGGCATGTAATCTGATGAAATTACGCATCTTGCCGCGGAAGGTCAAGAGAATCCACGGGAAAGCAGCGAGAGAACTAGGGTTTTGCCACCCCTGGCGCGCCCAGCAGCTCCTCCAGGGGGCGCACGTCGCCCACGGCATGGCCCTGGGCATAATCCACCCCCAGTCGGCGCAGGCTGGCCAGGGTGGCCTCGTTTTCCACAAATTCCGCGATGGTTTGTATACCCATGACATGGCCCAACTGGTTGATGGACTCCACCATGGCATGGTCCACGGAGTCCTCCACCATGTCGCGCACGAAGCTGCCATCGATCTTGAGGAAGTCCACTGGCAGGTTCTTCAGGTAGCCGAAGGAACTCAGACCGCTGCCGAAATCGTCCAGGGCAAAGCGACTGCCGAGGGCGCGGATCTCGGCGAGGAAGCGCTGGGCCTGGGCGAAATTGGCGATTGCCGCGGTCTCGGTGATCTCGAAGCCCACGTTGGCGGGGAGGATGTCGTAGTGGCGCAGCTGCTCCAGCACGTAGGGCAGGAAGGCCGGGTCGCACAGGGACTGACCCGAGAGGTTGATGGCGCAGCATAGCTGGCCCGGCTCCCGGCGCTGGTTCGCCATCAGCGCCAGGGTCTTGCGCACCACCCAGCGGTCCACGGAGGACATGATATTGAAGCGCTCGGCGGCGGGGATGAACACCAGCGGCAACTCCAGCTCACCGCTTTCGCCCAGCATGCGTACCAGCACCTCCACATGATGGGGCGCCGCTCCCGCGGTCGGGTCCAGCGCCACCACCGGCTGACCAAACAATACCAGGCGATCCTGTTCCACTGCCCGCGACACCTCATGCATCCAATGCATTTCGCGGCGATGACGGGCCAGCATGGCATCGTCGGGATGATAGACCTGGACCCGGTTGCGACCCTGTTCCTTGGCCACCTGACAGGCAACGTCAGTGGCGCTCAGCATGTTGGCGACCGTGCCGCAGGCAGGGTCCAGGGGCGCCAGCCCGATACTGACACTCGCGTCGAAGGTACGGTCCTGCCAGATGAAACGAAATTCCCGCACCGTGCGCCGCAGGCTGTCCGCCACTTCCTCGGCATGGTGAGGCAAACAGTCCCGCAACAGGACCCCGAACTCATCCCCGCCCAGGCGCGCCAGCACATCATGCTCGCGCAGTCTGCCATGCAGCAGCCGGGCCAGGTGCTTGAGCATGCGGTCCCCGGCGGCATGGCCACAGGTATCGTTCACGACCTTGAACTGGTCGAGGTCAAGGTAAGCGAGGGCATGGCGACGTTCCGGCTCGCGGCGCGACTCCTCCATGGCCGCCTCCAGGCGGGATTCGAACTCGGCACGGTTGAGCAGGCCCGTAAGGAGATCGTGGCTGGCCTGGTAGCGCAACTGCCGCGCCATGCCCCGCAGCACGCTGACGTCCCGAAACGTCAGCACCGCCCCCTGCAGCGCCCCATCCGGGTCATGCACCGGCAGCGCCGTATGGGTCACCGCAAGCTCCTGGCCATCGCGGCGACGCAGGTTGTGTTCCCCTTGGCACCGTACCGGGGCCTCCGCCCGCAGGCAGGCCGCCACCGGGTCGGCCACCGCCCGCCCCTGTTCGTCGCTGACCTGGAATACCTCCGCCAACGGGCGGCCCGTGGCCGCCTCCGCGGTCCAGCCTGTGAGTCGGGCAGCCACCGGGTTCATGAAGGTCACCCTGCCTTCCACATCGGTGCTGATCACCCCCTCGCCAATCGCCTCCAGCATCGGGGCCAACTGGTGGTCTTCGATGCGGTTCGCAGGCGTCGTGCGCCGGGAACGGCCATGCCATCCCCCGAGTAGGAGCCCCAGCAGCAATGCGGCCAGCACGCCGCCCAGCAGCAGGATCGAGGCACCGTCAATGGGCATGCCGGTCCTCCCGCGCCCACGGACCCGGGCGTACGGCCATTGCGGCCTGGTACCTGGTTGGCCTTTTC
>JAIVHA010000266.1 GCA_020201295.1 Lysobacteraceae bacterium
CGGTGTGGCCCTCCAGTGTCTGGAACACCGGCCAGAAGGCCTCGGGGACAGAGAAATTGAAATGCACCCCGGCGATAACCTGCATCACCCGTCCGTAGCGATGACCCAGCCCCAGCCGGTAAACGGTCTTCATGCGCCCGGCATTGGAATCGCCATAGCGGGCCACCGGGATCGCCGCCTCCCCGGCCACCACGCAGGGCATGCTGGTGGCCCACAGAAACTCCTCTCCCATGCGCGGATAGGTGAAGGTCTGCAGGTCGCACAGAAACGCCAGGGCCTGGCGGGGGTCGGCGAAGGGCGGCGTAATGAACTCCAGTAAGGCCTCGGAATAATCGGTGGTGATCCAGGGATGGGTCAGGGCCGAGCCCAGGGCCGACGGATGCGGCGTGAGGGCAATGCCGCCCTCCGGATTCACCCGCAGGCTTTCCTTCTCCAGCCCCATCAGGGCGCCGTGGAGAAGTGGCATGTGGCCGGCGCCCTGCAGGCGCTGGAGACGAGCTTTGAGGGAATGGGTCAACAGACAGGGCTCCGGGGGAAATCGGATCAAGATACCCGTGATCTGCCGCCCCCGACAAGTCAGAACACTGACATGGGTCCGGGCTGCCCTTGGGCCATAATAGACCGGGGGTCCATAATGGGCCGGGCGACATACCCTGCCCTGAAACCCGACACAACCCATGCTCAATCAATTCAAGGCCTGGCGCGAGCGGCGCATCCTGAAAAACGCCCCCATCGACCCGACCCGGTGGCAAGCCGGCCTGCGCGCCCTGCCCATGCTTGCCCGCCTGTCAGATGAGGAGGCCACACGCCTGCGCCGCCTCGCCACCCTGTTCCTGCATCAGAAACGCTTCCTGGGCGTCCGGGATCTGCAGGTCGAGCCGGCCATGGCCCTGGACATCGCCCTGCAGGCCTGTCTGCCCATCCTCAATTTGGGACTCGATTGGTACGAGGACTGGGTAACCATCATCGTCTACCCCGATGACTTCCTGACGGAACACGAATACATCGACGAGGCCGGCGTGGTGCACCGTGACCAGGGGCCCCGCAGCGGCGAGGCCTGGGAACGGGGACCGGTGCTGCTCTCCTGGGCGGAGGTGGCCCACGGCGAGGCCCTGGTGGTACATGAGTTTGCCCACACCCTGGACATGCACAACGGTCAGGCCAATGGCATGCCTCCCCTGCACCGGGACATGTCCGTAGACACCTGGTCCCGGGTCATGAGCGAGGCCTTCGAGAACCTGAACCAGCAACTGGATCAGGACGCCGAGCCGCCTCTGGATCCCTACGCGGCCACCGACCCGGCAGAATTTTTTGCCGTGGCCAGTGAATATTTTTTTGCCGATCCGGGCACCCTCGCCCAGTCCTATCCAGGGGTCTACCAGCAATTCTGCGGCTTCTACCGCCAGGACCCGCTGGGCCGCTTTCACCGCCCCGGCTGACCTGTGGTGGGAAAACCCGGACCGGCACACGCCCCGCCCATTCCCTTGGGGGCTTACAATGGGATCACAGCGAACCTTGAACCCGTGGGCGTTGGCGCAGTCCCAAAGGTGTTGACCCACCCAAACCACGCGCCCCGGCAATCGATCTGGAATCCTCAACCATGCGACACATGCTTACCTGGCGTTCGACCCTCGCCATTCTGTTCCTTTGCTCCCTGCTGGTGCCTGCCAGTGGCGCCCAGGAAAGCTTCCGTCCCTACATCGCCCTGGACCCGCCCCTGGTAGTGAACCTGGCCAATCCGACCCGGGCCCAGTACCTGCAGATCGTGGCCGAACTCCAGGTGGAATCCCCGCAGGATGCCGCAGCGGTACAGGCCCACATGCCGGTCATCCGGCATACCCTGCTGGTGTTCTTTGGTGGCCGAGACCCCGCCGAGGTGAGACCCGTAGAGAATCGTGAGGAACTGCGCGCCGAGGCCCTGGGCGCCATCCGAGTTGCCCTGGAGACCCACTCCGGTCGCCCGGCCGTGGATGCACTGTATTTCACCAGCTTTTTGATTCAGTAAAGGCTGTTCTTGGTACTTGGTGCTTTGTACAAAGAACAAAGCACCAAGTACCAAGAACAGCCCTATTAAGAACAGCCTTACCCTTCCAACCCTAATCCCACCCGCACCCCATCTAGAATGAACTGCACCGCCAGGGCGCTGAGAATCAGGCCCAGCATGCGGTTGACCACGTTGATGCCCGTCTCCCCCAGGGCCCGCACGATCATCGGTGCAAACCACAGGGTGATGAGCGTCAGGGCCAGCACCAGGAGCACCACGCCCATCAGCCCCGTCAGCAGCAGTGCGTCAGGCTCCGCGGAGGCCATGAGCAGCACCGTGGTCATGGCGCCGGGCCCTGCGACGAGGGGAAAGGCCAGGGGGAAAACGGTGATGTCCTGACTCAGGACGGCCTCTCGCTGCTCCCTGAGGGTGGTGGCCCGCAGCCCGGACTGGCGGGCAAAGATCATGTCCAAGGAAAGGATGAACAACAGGATGCCGCCCGCCACCCGGAAGGCCGGAATACTGATTCCCAGCATGGCCAGCAGGCCATTACCCACCAGCATGAAGGTCAGCAGGATCCCCGTGGCCAGCAGAACGCCATTGCGGGCGATGCGCCTCTGGTCAGACTGGTCAACCCCTTGGACCAGGGCGGCATAAATAGCCGCCACACCAATGGGGTCAACCACGATGAACAAAAGTACAAAGGCCGCCAGCAGGGTTTCGAACATGCTGGAAGTATAGCGGGAGGCG
>JAIVHA010000105.1 GCA_020201295.1 Lysobacteraceae bacterium
CTTTGCGCCTTTGCGGTGAAAACAGTTTTTATACACGACAGCACATCAGCTAGGGCAAAAGGCATACAACTATGTGTGGCATCGTAGGCGCAATTGCACAACGGGACGTGGCACCGATACTGCTGGAAGGCCTGCGGCGACTGGAATACCGTGGCTATGACTCCGCCGGCCTGGCTATCCGCGACGACGCGGGTAAATTGCAGCGCATCCGCTCCGTCGGCAAGGTAGCCGAACTGCAGGCGCGCCTGGAAGTGACGCCAGTGGACGGCCACCTCGGCATTGCCCATACCCGCTGGGCCACCCATGGCATTCCTGCCGAGCGTAATGCCCATCCCCACATGAGCGGCGAGACCGTCGCCATCGTGCACAACGGCATTATCGAAAACCATACCGAGCTGCGCGAACGACTGAGTGCCGAGGGTTTCCACTTCAGTTCGGAAACCGACACGGAAGTGATCGCCCACCTGCTGGCCAGCATCCTCGCCACGGAGCCGGACCTGCTGGCCGCCGTACGCACCGCGATTCGTGAACTGGTGGGCGCCTACGCACTGGCGGTGATCCATCCCGCTGAACCCGATCGGCTGATCGTGGCGCGCGCCGGCAGCCCACTGGTGGTCGGCGTCGGTGTGGGCGAGCACTTCATTGCTTCCGATGTGTTTGCCCTGTTACCCGTGACCCAGCGCTTCCTGTTCCTGGAAGAAGGCGACGTGGCAGAGATCCGCCGCGATGGCGTCCAGGTCTACGATAGCGAAGGCCAGGTTGCCGAACGCGCCATTACCGAATCCAGCCTGAGTGCCCATACCGCCGACAAAGGCCCCTATCGCCACTACATGCTGAAGGAGATCTTCGAACAGCCGGCAGTCATTGCAGAAACCCTGGAAGGCCGCATCTACAAGGGCAGATTGCTGGAGGAGAGCTTCGGTGTAGAAGCCAAGACCCTGTTCGACAAGACCCGCGGTGTGCACATCATCGCCTGCGGTACCAGCTATCATGCCGGCCTGGTCGCCCGCTATTGGCTGGAGGAAGTCGGCATTCCCTGCAACGTGGAAGTGGCCAGCGAATACCGCTACCGCAAGGTGGTGGTACCGGAGGGCACACTGTTCGTATCCATCACCCAGTCCGGCGAAACCGCCGACACCCTGGCCGCCCTGCGTACCGCCAAGAAGGCCGGCTATATCGGCAGCCTGGTGGTATGTAACGTGCCGGAAAGCTCCCTGGTGCGCGAATCGGACGTGGCACTCATGACCCGTGCCGGGCCCGAGATCGGCGTGGCCTCCACCAAGGCCTTCACCACCCAGCTGGTGGCACTGCGGCTCTTGACTCTGGCGCTGGCGCGTCGTGGTGGTATGAGTGTGGAACGGGAAAAGGAACTGGTGGATGAACTGCACGCATTGCCGCGCCAGGTGGAGGTGGTGCTGGAACTGAGCGATGCCATCCAGAAGATGGCACAGGCTTTTGCGGACAAGGAAAACGCCCTGTTCCTGGGCCGCGGACCTTTTTATCCCATCGCCCTGGAAGGCGCGCTCAAGCTCAAGGAAATCTCCTACATCCATGCCGAGGCCTACCCTGCCGGCGAGCTCAAGCACGGCCCCCTGGCACTGGTGGACGAAAAGATGCCCGTGGTCTGCGCGCTGCCCGATGACCCCTTGTTGGAAAAGGTGCTGTCAAACCTGCAGGAAGTACGCGCCCGTGGTGGTGAACTGTTCCTGTTCAGCGACCAGAAGGTGCGCATCGGCCTCGACCGTTTCCAGAACCTCACCCTGGCCGACATCTGTCCCTCCACCGCGCCCATCGTCTACACCATCCCCCTGCAACTGCTGGCCTACCATGTGGCCGTGCTGAAGGGTACGGATGTCGATCAGCCACGCAATCTCGCCAAGTCGGTCACGGTGGAATAAGGTTTCAGGGAAAATATGCCGACGTCAAAAGATGAGCTCACGGGTTTGCTCGGCAGAACTGCTTTTCTGGAATTGCTGTCAGGGCAGGTCAACGATTCGAACACCTATAAGTCGAAACTGGCTCTGCTGATCGTCGATATCAACCGGTTCTTCAGAATCAACAACATCTTTGGCTACGAGGCCGGGGATGAGATCCTGAGAAAGCTCGCTCAAGTACTGCGCACCGTTATCCGTGAACAAGATTATGTGGCGCGTATCGGAGATAACCGTTTTGCCCTGATCCTGGATGGCGTCATGAATGTGGGGCATGCCGAGCTTGCCGCGCACAAAATACTGCGCTTGCTGCAGGCCCCGTTCATCTATGGAGATAAGAAAATCCATGTTGATGTAACGATCGGTATCAGCTCAAAAATAGCACTCGACTCGGGCGGTGTGACCGGAGTCGAGGCCTTGTTACGTTGGAATCACCCGACCCGCGGCCTTATTCCGCCTAACTTTTTCATTCCGATCGCGGAGCGCATGGGGCACATAAAGCCGATCACCAATTGGATATTCAATACCGCGCTGCGACAAGCCGCGGAGTGGACGGATAAATGGGGGCCGCTATCGGTCGCGGTCAACATTCCGCCGGATTTTATCCTGATGCCGGATCTCAAGGATATCATTTCCAATACCATCAGCCTCTGGGGCAGCGAAGACATCATGCTTACCCTGGAAATCGTCGAGCGTTCATTGGTGATCGAGCCCGAAAAAAGCATCTCGATCATGAGCGACCTGAGAGCCATGGGGATCAGTATATCGATAGACGATTTCGGAACGGGATATTCATCGCTGTCCTATTTCGAGAACCTGCCTGTTGACGAGCTGAAGATCGATCAATCTTTTGTGACGGACCTGGTCAGCAGCAAGCCGAACCAGAATATCGTCAAGTTGATCGTCGAACTCGCGCATGCCTTTGATATGGAGGTTGTTGCGGAAGGCGTGGAAGATGTGGCCGCGGCGCGCTATTTGAAGAACATCAATTGCGATATCGCGCAAGGCTATTACTACGCCAGGCCAATGCCAAATGATCAGATAAGCGACTGGCTGAAAAAGTTCGCCGGCGCGAAGTAGCGCTGCTACAGGAATAGCTGATCCATCTTTATGCCGTAAGCAGCGTGCGGTGGCGTCATAACTGTCAACGATACCGGCGATCCGCCCGTAAATTGGAATCGCGTCGTCATGAATTCCTTCGGGATAGCCGGATCCATCGGCGCGTTCATGGTGTGCCGCAACCATCCGGAGCACCTCGGCTGGCATTGCCTTGGTGCCGGCAAGAATCCGCAGGCTATGGTCCACGTGCTGGTGTATCAGGGCGTTTTCCTCGGGGGAAATTGCCTCGCGCTTATGTAGTAAGGACGTCGGCAGCTTGACCTTGCCAACATCGAGCAGCATGCCGCCCAAGGCGAGATTGATGACCTCGCTGCGCTCCAGGCCCAGATGCCGGCCGAACTGCGCACACCAGACCGAGGTGCCCAACGAGTGGGCATAGGCGTATTCGTCGGCTTTTTCCAGCTGCAGGAGCAGCGAGAAGGCGGACGGATTGCGCAGTATGCTGTCGACAGTAGCCTCGACCCCTTGCTTCACCAGATCGATATCCAGGGTTCTGCCCTTGTAGAGGTCATCCATGACCCTCTTCAGGCTGGAATCGACCTGGGCCTTGATCTCCCTTGCGCTGCCCAGCTCATGCTCGAGCGTGGTCTTTATCTCGTAAAAGCATTTCTGCAATTTCGCGTATTCGTCATCGCGGCTCTTATAGTTGATGGCGATTTGCCCTGGCGTCGTGTCATTCAGCCTGAACTCGTCCCGGCCGCCGGTGATCCAGAATTGTGGAAGCGGCGAGGGACCTTTTTCGATGTCGACAAAGACATAGGTCGCGTAGCGGCGCATCAGCTCGATATCGTCCGCTGACTCGATCCTGACGCCCTGGAAGGGAAAGGGCGTTTCCAGCCATGGTCGATCCAGGCGGGTGACATACATGCCGACGGTCAGGCCATCTATACTGGTCTTTAACTCGTTATCGCTCATGCTATCAATGGGATTGAAATGACGTGATACTGGCAGTGGCAATAGACCGCATTCAAACTCCCTGCTAATGCTCTGTAATAGATGGCCAGAATCAGTAATGGCAAAGTATATAGGGTCGTATTGAGCCCCAAAAACGTGCAAATGGCAACTGGAAGAGACCAATGTGCTTGTAACCTATCACGAGATGTTCGGCAGCCTGGCTCCAGCCAGCTCCGTAGTCCGGGATCGCCACGAGGTTTTGTTTCCCTTCCCTGAATTTATTCATCGACCGGCCTATGGATATTCGGTCTTGATATATACATCGGTAATTTGCTCCCCATTCCAGACATAGCAGAAATGCTTGCACTGGATTACAGGTTGCATGATGCGCGGACGGAATACCGCCATGCACTCCCCGCCTGGATCCCGGACACTACGGTAGACAATCCCATTGGAGCCTGTATCACGAAGAGACCTGGCAAAGGCTTGAGCAGGCCCATAATTGGCTGGATCCGGGGCATGGATGTCTGGCAGCGTGTCTCGTAACCCTACGATATCGTGAAGGTCGGCATCGATATCGGATGCATAGCTTCGCATATCGATCTCGATCGGGGGTTCCCTGGTCGCGGCGAGAAAGCGTGATCGGTGAAACCGGGTCTCGGCGACAGCGGTCTCTATCGTTCTGGACGCGTAGTAGATCCCATAACTACCGTCCGTAAAACGGCTGCCCTCGCTATTCAGGTGCGTGAAGGCCGCCATGATGGGTGTCGTCCCGGGACCGTAGACACGATCTTCCTCCGGGACCAAGGCAATCTGACCAAGCTCCTGCCGCAACCGGTCATTGGTCAGGCCTTCGATCTCCATGACAAGCTCCAGGTCGTCGGCATTGGATACTCGGTCGAAGAGACCGGCAGGAGGAAAGCGGCTGGACACCAGCCGCCAGGAAGGCCGCCAACAGATGCGCTGGAGGCCTGGGATCATGACCAACCGCGTTGGGCGTCCAGGTACTGCCTGACGACATACAGATCCGCCACGTTGCCCGACAACATGCGCTCCAGTGCGGGGCGCCCGGCAAACAATGGGGCATCATTGGGTCGGTGAATCCACGCGTCCGCCGATTCCGGCTTTGGCAGGAGAATCTGCAAGCCTTTATAAATTCCAAAGAGGTAGGAGAGCCGCTCCAGCTTTTCCCGCGTCAGGCGGGCACTCTCCGGGTCACGCTTCCACTTGAAGAAGGTACTGCGGGTGCGCCTGTCAAATCCGAGCAAGGTCATGGCCTGCTCGGTATCCAAATCCCAAGCCTGAACAATGTTGAAAAATGCCCGTAGCGCGGCCCCGGCTGTCTTGGCTGGATCCTGGGCGAGCTTTTGGTCGATTGTGTTGGACATGGTGTCGCCTCCCTCACCGCTAGCCTCTGTTAACGATATCGGTAGGTACAATATAGCACTTTATAGGAATTTCTGTATTAAATACTACTAAAATTAATTCTCAAGACGTACGGTGATGACACCTGATCACATGTAGCATCATGTATTTATTGCTTGCACTGGTTCCTGGCCCAGGCTCAATGCCCGGCGTAGCAGTTGCACCATCTCCCAGCCGGCCTCATCGGGATCCCTTCCAAAACTGACGACTCCGTCCTGGTGGCCGCCCATGGCGAGCACGCCATGTCTATCGAAACCCTGCGTCCGGTAGAGCCGATCCATCTCAATGGCCATTTCCGGCGTGCCATAGGCAACCTGCTCCACGGTGCTGGCCAAACCGAGGCTGTCGCGGAGTTTCCAGATGGATGGTGAGTGGCCATGGATGATGCAACCGATGACCGGGTCGGCATCATAGAGTGCTGCGTGGGTGAGGCTTTCCGACGAAGGCCTTGCCGGACCCTGGGCGATGACGCGGTTGGTGGAGCAGTCCCAATCCGTGACCTGGCTGTAATCCCTGGCGCTTGGCATGGGGCTGTCCGCGGTCTGGCTGGCGCTGATGGCAAAGCCGTTTCCGGCCAGGCGCAGGCTGAGGTTGCCGAAGGCCAGACCGCCGTAGCGGGCCGGGTCACGCCCGAGGAGGCCCAGGCCTTGCATGATTTTCTGCCAGGCAATCAGTTCACCGAGGCTGGCGTCGCTGAGCGCGGGCCCGGGTGACAACTCCAGCTGGAATTTGATGACGCCCTCGTCCATCGGTGGTTTGCGTGTTGCCGGTGAGTGCGCATCATGAACAAATTCGACGCACATATCCATGCGCCTTGCGTCGGCTATGCCTCGGCACGTCGCGGCAAGGGGTTCGCCCCGGTACCCTGCAGCTCGCGTGCCTGCTGCTTCATCAGCTCCACGATGCCGTAGACCCCGAGGTGGCGGTTGGGGGACAGGTGTTCGTCCAGGCTCAGGCGACTGAACAGTTCATCCACATCCAGGGCCTCGATCTCCTTGCGGGTGCCGCCGCCGATCAATTGTATGAGCAAGGCCAGGACACCCTTGATGACGCTGGTGTCGCAGTCGCCATGAAAACGGGTACGCGCGGGGTCGTCGGGATCGCCGTAGGCGCTGATCCAGACCTGGCTCATGCAGCCCTTGACCTTGTTGGCCTCGGTCTTCAGTTCCTCCGGCATGGGTGGCAACCCTTCGCCCAGCTCGATGAGATACTGGTAGCGCTGGTCCCAGTCCTCCAAGAGTTCGAAGATGTCGACGATCTCGTCCAGGCTGCTCATCCCGGTATCTTGTTCGTTCATACGCTGAAGGATTCGCCGCAACCGCAGGCATCCTTGATGTTGGGGTTGCGGAACTCGAAGCCCTGGTTGATGGCATTGGTGCGGATGTAGTCCACCTCGGTGCCATCCAGTGCCAGCAGGCTTTTCTTGTCCACCAGCACCTTTACGCCGTGGCTCTCGAATACCAGGTCGTCTTCTTGCGCCTGGTCGGCGTAGTCCACTATGTAGGCAAATCCGGAACAGCCGGACTTGCGAGTGCCCAGGCGC
>JAIVHA010000143.1 GCA_020201295.1 Lysobacteraceae bacterium
GGGAGAAGGTGCCCGCAGGGCGGATGAGGGAGCGAGTGTTCCCGCACGCAACTTGAAGTGCAGACAAGGAAGATCGGCATGCAATCCTTATCAGGAGTAAGACATGGATTTTAACCAGCTGCTCAAGCTCATGGTGCACAAGGGCGGCTCCGATCTGTTCATCACCACCGGCATGGCGCCGAGCATGAAGGTGAATGGCAAGATCGCACCCGTGACCCAGAACAGCCTCACCCCGGATCAGGCGCGCGAGGTGGTGTTCAGCGTCATGACGCCGCAGCAGCGCGAGGAATTCGAGCAGCAGCACGAATGCAACTTCGCCATCAGTGCCTCCGGCGTAGGTCGTTTCCGTGTCAGTGCCTTCTACCAGCGCAACCATGTGGGCATGGTGCTGCGCCGTATCGAGACACATATTCCCAGTGTCGACGAGCTGAAGCTGCCGCCCATCATCAAGACCCTGGCCATGACCAAGCGCGGCCTGATCATCTTCGTGGGCGGCACCGGCACCGGTAAATCCACTTCGCTGGCCGCCATGATCGGCTACCGTAACCAGAACAGCACCGGCCATATCATCACCATCGAGGACCCCATCGAATTCGTACACCAGCATTCGGGCTGCATCATCACCCAGCGCGAGGTGGGCGTGGATACCGAATCCTTCGAAACCGCCCTCAAGAACACCCTGCGCCAGGCCCCCGATGTGATCCTGATCGGCGAGATCCGTACCCGCGAAACCATGGACTACGCCGTCGCCTTTGCCGAAACCGGTCACCTGTGCCTGGCTACCCTGCATGCCAACAACGCCAACCAGGCGCTGGACCGCATCATCAACTTCTTCTCGGAAGACCGCCGCGACCAGCTGCTCATGGACCTGTCCCTGAACCTCAAGGCCCTGCTGGCCCAGCAATTGATCCCCACCCCCGACGGCAAGGGCCGGCGCTGCGCCGTGGAAGTGCTGATCAATACCCCGCTGGCCTCCGACCTGATCCGCAAGGGCGAGATCCACGAGCTGAAGCAACTGATGAAGAAGTCCGGCCAGCAGGGCATGAAGACCTTCGACCAGGCCCTGTACGAGCTGTACAAGGCCGGCGAGATCACCTACGACGATGCCCTGCATCACGCCGATTCCGCCAACGAAGTGCGCCTCATGGTCAAGCTCAAGGATGGCGAGGTGGACGCGGACACCGCCCTTAGCGGCATATCGCTGGTGGACACCGAGTAGGTATCGCTGTCCCCGGCGGGTTCCGGTATCATCCGGAACCATGCCGATGATCCTCACGATCAATGCCGGCAGTTCCTCCCTGCGTCTTGCAGCCTTCGAGGCAGGGCCAGACGGCCTGCATCGTACCGCCGCCATCCATCATGCGCGTGACGGGGCCGGCCCGCGCGACCTGCTCCAGCGCTTTCTTCACGATCACAAACTGCCGGCCCCGGAGCGGGTGGTTCACCGCGTGGTACACGGGGGCGACGCATTCGTGACGCCCTGCCGCATCGATGCAGCCGTGGAGGACGGGATCGACCGCCTCGCACCACTTGCACCCCTGCATAACCCCGCCGCGCTGGAACTCATCCGGATCAGCCGCGAGCTGTTCGGTGAAACGGTGTTCCAGGTCGCGGTATTCGACACTGCCTTCTTTCATGAACTGCCCGACCTGGCCGCGGGCTATGCCCTGCCCGGGGAGCTGGCCGCCCGGTACGGGTTGCGTCGCTATGGCTTTCATGGCCTGGCCCACCAGGCCCTGTGGCAGTCCTGGCGGGAACGCCAGTCACCAGCGCCGCAAGGCGCGCGCATCATCAGCCTGCAGCTGGGTTCGGGCTGTTCCATCAGCGCCATCCGCGACGGGCGGCCGCTGGATACCTCCATGGGATTCACCCCCCTGGAAGGCCTGGTCATGGCCACCCGCAGCGGTGATCTGGACCCCGGGTTGCTGTTGTACCTGCAGCGGCACGCGGGTCTCGATGCGCGGCAGCTCGAGGAGATACTCAACCACCGCAGCGGCCTGCTGGGCCTGTCCGGATCGAGTGGCGACATGCGGGAGCTGCTCGCCAGCGATAGCCCGGGGGCGCGCCAGGCCATCGGTCTATACTGTTACCGGGCGGCCAAGTACATCGGAGCCTATCTCGCGGTGCTCGGCGGCGCGCAGGCGATCGTCTTCGGTGGTGGTGTCGGCGAGCACGCGCCCCTGATCCGCGCCCGCATCCTGGAGAACCTGCGCTGGGCGGGCATCCATCTCGATCCGGCGGCCAATGAGGCCACCATCGGCCAGCCCGCCTGCATCAGCGCCAGCACCAGCCCGGTGTCCATCTGGGTGCTGCCCGTGGATGAAGCAAGCCTGATGGCGGAACAGGCCCGGGCACTGTCGTCCGGGCGCTGACGTGCCGCAGTAACCAACACGGAGAAACGCATGAAGGGAACGACAAACACAACCCCGCTGGATTCCCGGGAACTCGAACAGATCCATGCCTACTGGCGCGCCTGCAACTACCTGGCGGCGGGCATGATCTACCTGCGTGACAACCCGCTGCTGCGCGAACCGTTGCAGCCGGAGCACATCAAGGAGCGCCTGCTCGGCCACTGGGGTTCAAGCCCGGGCCTGAGTTTTCTCTATGTGCACCTCAATCGACTGATCCGGAAACATGACCTGGACGCGATCTTTCTCGCCGGGCCGGGCCACGGCGCGCCCGGCGTGCTGGCGCCGGTCTACCTGGAGGGGGCCTATTCCGAGGTTTATCCCAACAAGGCCGAGGACGAGGACGGCCTGCGGCGTTTTTTCCGGGAATTTTCCTTTCCCGGCGGCATAGGCAGCCACTGCACTCCGGAGACCCCCGGCTCCATCCATGAGGGCGGCGAGCTGGGCTACAGCCTGTCCCATGCCTTCGGCGCCGCCTTCGACAACCCCGACCTGCTGGTGGCAGTCATGGTGGGCGACGGCGAGGCGGAGACCGGCCCGCTGGCCACCGCCTGGCATTCCAACAAATTCCTCAACCCCGCGCGTGACGGGGCCGTGCTGCCGGTGCTGCACCTCAATGGCTACAAGATCAACAACCCCACGGTGCTGGCGCGCATCCCGCACGAGGAGCTGGAGGCCCTGTTCCGGGGCTATGGCTGGACGCCGTACTTCGTGGAAGGCGACGACCCGGACCTCATGCACCAGGCCATGGCCGCGACCCTGGACGAGTGCGTGCGCGAGATCCACGCGATCCAGACGCGCGCGCGCGATGGACAGGAGACCTTGCGCCCGCGCTGGCCCATGATCGTGCTGCGCAGCCCCAAGGGTTGGACCGGACCGAAGGAGGTGGATGGCCACGCCATCGAAGGCAGCTGGCGCGCCCACCAGGTGCCGCTGCCAAAGGCACGCGACGATGAGGGCCAACGCCGGGCGCTGGAAAGCTGGCTGCGCGGCTACCGCCCCGAGGAGCTGTTCGACGCGCAGGGGCGGCTGGTTCCGGAGCTGCGCGCCCTGGCGCCGCAGGGTCCGCGGCGCATGGGCGCCAACCCCCATGCCAACGGCGGCGTGCTGCGCAAGACCCTGCGCATGCCGGACTTTCACGACTATGCCGTGGCGGTGGAGCGCCCCGGCGCCGGCCTGGCCGGCAATACCTTCCCCCTCGGCGAGATGCTGCGCGACATCCTGCGCGCCAACCCGGACAACTTCCGGGTGTTCGGTCCCGACGAGACCAGCTCCAACAAGCTGCAGGCCGTGTACGAGGCCAGCAAGAAGACCTGGCTGGCCGAGTACCTGCCGCAGGACGCCGACGGCGGCGAACTGTCACCGGACGGCCGGGTCATGGAGCTGTTGTCGGAGCACACCCTGGAGGGCTGGCTGGAGGGCTACCTGCTGACCGGCCGGCACGGCTTCTTCTCCACCTACGAGGCCTTCGTGCATGTGATCGACTCCATGTTCAACCAGCATGCCAAGTGGCTGGCCATCTGCGAGGACATCCCCTGGCGCGCGCCGGTGTCTTCGCTGAACCTGCTCATCACCTCCACCGTGTGGCGCCAGGATCACAACGGCTTCACCCACCAGGATCCCGGCTTCCTGGACCTGGTGGTGAACAAGGATCCCGCCGTCACCCGCATCTACCTGCCGCCCGATGCCAACTGCCTGCTGAGTGTCGCCGACCACTGCCTGCGCAGCCGCAATGACATCAATGTCATTGTGGCCGACAAGCAGCAGCATCTGCAGTACCTGGACATGGATGCCGCCATCCGTCACTGCACCAAGGGGCTCGGCATCTGGGACTGGGCCAGCAACGACCAGGGCGGCGAGCCCGACCTGGTGATGGCCTCCTGCGGCGATATCCCCACCCAGGAGGCGCTGGCCGCTGTGCAGCTGCTGCGCGGGTATTTCCCGGAGCTGAAAATCCGCTTCATCAATGTGGTGGACCTGTTCACCCTGGCCTGTGCCGGCGAGCATCCCCATGGTCTCTCCGATCGGGATTTCGACAGCCTGTTCACCCTCGACAAACCGATCATTTTCAACTTCCACGGCTACCCCTGGCTGATCCACCGCCTCGCCTACCGGCGCACCAACCACAATCACCTGCATGTGCGCGGCTACAAGGAGAAGGGCAATATCAACACGCCACTGGACCTGGCCATGGAAAACGAGATCGACCGCTTCAGCCTGGTCATCGATGTCATCAATCGCGTGCCAGGCCTGCTGGTGGCCGGTGCCCATGTGAAGCAGGAGATGCGCGACCGGCAGATCGACTGCCGGCGCTATGCCTACGAGCACGGCATCGACAAGCCGGAGATCCGCGAGTGGCGCTGGTCGGAGTCGTGAGGCAATGCCTAGTACTCCTTCAACCTGAAATTTACGTATTGTCATGGCCACGGAAGCACACGGAAAAACACGGAAGGATTGCATTGCTGCCAATGGAAGCCACCCGTAGGAGCGGCCTCTGGCCGCGAACCCTGTGTGGTACCCCGGGCATTCGCGGCCAGAGGCCGCTCCTACGGGCGCCTTGCATTACGACGTAAATATGTTCCGTGTTTTTCCGTGTGCTTCTGTGGCCATAACAATACGTCAATTTCAGGTTGAAAGAGTACTAGTATCTCAATAATGGAAACCATATCGAAAGCGAGGGAAGAAAATGCCGGCTTCCTGGCGCGCAAGCACCTGGCCACCCTGCTGGAGGCCGGGCGCGCCTTGGGTTACCGCTGGCAGGGGCCGCAACTTCGGGATGGCGCCATTGTCATTGCCCCCCTGGAAGAACCCACGGCTCTGCCCTGGGGCACCGGCGACCGCCAGGCAGCGGGGGAATATCGCACCCGGCCCGGCGATCCGCGGCGGGCCTTCGCCTGGGCCAACGGCCCGCAGGCCCTCAAGCCCCTGGTGTTCGCACCCCGGGAAACCCTGTGGCGGGTGAAGCGGGATGCGCAGGGACGGCTGGCCTTCGCCGCCGAGACCCCGCTGGTGCCGCGCACCGCCGTGCTGGGGGTGCGTGCCTGTGATCTCGCCGCGCTCGAACTCCAGGACCGGCATTTCCTCGCCCCGGGCCGCGAGGACCCTCATTATGCCGAGCGCCGCCGCGGCCTGTTGCTGGTGGCGGTGAATTGCACCCATCCCGCCGCCACCTGTTTCTGTGCCTCCACCGGCGATGGCCCCGCTGCGGAAAGTGGCTACGATCTGCGGCTCGACGAACTGGACGATGGCTACATCGTGCAGGTTGGCAGCCAGGCCGGGCTGGCCCTGTTCGAGCAACTGACCCTGCAGCCGGTAAGCGAGGCCCAGTGGCAGGCAGCGGCCTCCGCCACGGAACAGGCCGTGGCGGCCCAGCATCGCGTCCTGCCGCCAGGCAACCTGTCAGGTCCGCTGTTCGATAACCTGGATCATCCGCGCTGGGAGGCGGTGGCGGAGCGCTGCCTGTCCTGTGGCAACTGCACTTCCGTATGCCCTACCTGCTTTTGTCATCGCCAGGACGCCGCGCCCGGCCTCGATGGCGCGAGCAGCGACCAGCAACGCAGCTGGGATTCCTGTTTCAGCGAGGGGCATTCCTTCGTGCATGGCCGCAGCCTGCGCCATGACACCCGTACCCGTTACCGCCAGTGGCTGACCCACAAGCTCGGTGGCTGGCATGCCCAGTATGGCCGCAGCGGTTGTGTCGGCTGTGGCCGCTGCATCGCCTGGTGTCCCGTGGGCATCGACATCACCGAAGAGGCGCAGGCGATCTGCGCGGGAGGCGAACATGAATAGATACCGCCTTCCCTTCGACGCCGAGGTGGCCGAACGGGTACAGGAAGCCGCGGACGTGTTTTCCCTCTACCTGCGCATGCCCGATCCGGACCTGGCGCGTGACTATGCCTTCGCGCCCGGCCAGTTCAACATGCTGTACCTGCACGGCGTGGGTGAGATCCCCATTTCCATCGTCTCCGATCCGGAGGAACCGGATCTGCTCATGCACACCCTGCGCGCCGTGGGGCGGGTGACGAAGGGATTTGAAAAACTCAGGGTGGGGGATCACATCGGCGTGCGCGGGCCCTTCGGCCGGGGCTGGCCGCTGGCGCAGGCCGAGGGCCGGGACCTGTTGCTCATCACCGGCGGCCTGGGTTGTGCGCCCCTGGTGTCGGTGATCGAGTACGTCATGCGCCGGCGCGAGCGCTTCGGTCATGTCACCATCATCCAGGGCGTGAAGCACCACAATGACCTGATCTGGCGCACGCGCTACGAGGCCTGGATGCGCCAGCCCGATACCACCGTGTTGCTGGCAGCCGACGTGGCCGACGCCGGCTGGAGCTGGCACGTGGGCCTGGTCACGGACCTGCTCGACCAGGTGCCGCTGGGTGCGCAGGGCGCCGCCACCATGATCTGCGGTCCCGAGCCCATGATGCAGGCGGCCGCGCAGCGCTGCCTGCAGCTGGGCGTGCACGAGGACGAGGTGTGGCTCAGCATGGAGCGCAACATGCAGTGCGCCACCGGCCATTGCGGCCACTGCCAGCTCGGCCCGGAGTTCATCTGCAAGGACGGGCCGGTGTTTCCCTATACAAAGCTGCGCCCATTGCTGGGCAGGAGGGGGCTATGACTACCCGGCCGAAAGTGGCGGTGCACAAGTTCAGCTCCTGCGACGGCTGCCAGCTGGCCTTCCTGAATGCCGGCGAGGCCCTGCTGGCCCTGCCGGAGCTGCTCGACATCGTGCACTTCGCCGAGGCCGGCATGCTGGATCCCGACGCACCGGTGGACATCGCCTTCGTGGAGGGCAGTGTCTATACGCCCGAGGACGTGGACCGCATCCGGCGCATCCGTGCCAGCAGCCGCTACCTCATCAGTATCGGCGCCTGCGCCACCTCCGGCGGCATCCAGGCCCTGCGCAACCTGGGCGATACCCGTGACTGGGTGGGCGCCATCTACGCCCGGCCCGAGTACATCCAGACCCTGGACCAGTCCCGCGCCATTGCCGAGGAGGTGAAGGTGGACCTGGAGCTGTGGGGCTGCCCGGTGACCACGGCGCAGGTGGTGGCCGCCATCCGTGCCCTGCTGTATGGCGTGGCACCGGTGAAGAACCGTGACAAGGTGTGCATGGACTGCAAGCGCAACCAGACCGTATGCACGCTGGTCGCCAAGGGCGAGCCCTGCCTGGGTCCGGTGACCGGTACCGGCTGCGGTGCGATCTGCCCCGCCTTCGGCCGTGATTGCTACGGCTGCTTCGGCCCGGCGGAGAATCCCAACACCGGCGCCCTGGCACAGTGCTTCCAGGGCCTGGGCCTGCTGCCCGTGGATATCGCCCGCCGCTTCCTGTTCATTTCCAATGACGCCCCGGCCTTCGCGGCCGAAGGCAAGAAATGGAGGGAGGAGGCATGAGCGAGGAACGCCGCATTCACATCGAGGTGCCGGTGCTGGCGCGGGTGGAGGGCGAGGGTGCCCTGCACCTGCGTATCGAGGACGGCCGTATCGAGCACCTGCAATTGCGTATCTTCGAACCGCCGCGCTTCTTCGAAAAATTCCTCGAGGGCCGTGCCTGGCACGAGGTGCCGGACGTGGTGGCGCGCATCTGTGGCATCTGCCCGGTGGCCTACCAGATGAGCGCCGTGCAGGCGCTGGAGGACATCTTCGCCATCACGCCCGATCCCTGGGTGCGTGCCATGCGCCGGGTCATGTACTGCGGCGAATGGATCCAGAGCCATGCCCTGCACATTCACCTGCTGGCCCTGCCCGACTTCTTCGGCTGCAACAGTGTGGTGGAACTGGCCCGGGATCATGCCGGGGAGGTGCGGCGCGGTTTTCGCCTGCAGGCCCTGGGCAATGACCTCATTGCCCTGTTCGGCGGCCGTTCCGTGCATCCCGTCGGTGTGCGCGTGGGTGGCTTCCATCGCGCCCCTGATGCGGAGCGCATCGCGGAACTGTTGCCGCGCCTGGAGGCGGGCGTGGCCGAGGCCGCCGACCTGGTGCGCTGGTGCGCCGGCATCGCCATGCCCGATGATCAACAGGAATTTGTTTCCGTGGCCCTGCGCGCGGAAGATGAATACGCCATGGGTGAGGGGCGCGTGGTCAGCAGTACCGGCCTGGACCTGGCACGACAGGACTATGACAGCCATTTCAGTGAATCCCATATTGCCCATTCCACGGCGCTGTATTCCCATCTCGACGGCCAGCCCTACCTGGTCGGTCCGTTGGCGAGACTCAATCTGAACCATGCGCAGCTGCCGGACAGCACCCGGGCATTGTTGCAGGCCAGCGGCCTGCAACTGCCCAGCCGCAACATGTTCCACAGCCTGCTGGCGCGCGCCCTGGAGATCCACCTGGCCCTGGTGGAGGCAGTGCGCCTGCTGTCCGCACCGCCGGCCTTTGAGTCCGCGTACCAGCCGGCAAGCCCCCGTGCCGGCATCGGCTACGGCGCCACCGAAGCGCCGCGTGGCCTGCTCTGGCACCGTTATGAAACCGCAGCCGATGGCAGTATCGTCAGCGCCCGCATCGTGCCGCCCACCAGCCAGAACCAGGCGCGCATGGAAGAGGACCTCAAGCAGTCCCTGGAGGCCTTCGGCCTGGATCAGCACGAGGACGCCATTCGCCTGCGCGGCGAAACCGTGATCCGCAACTACGACCCCTGCATCTCCTGCGCCACCCACTTCCTGCGTCTTGGCATCGAGCGGGAACCGCAATAGAAGACGGGCATTATATGTCGGGCGAACCCAGGGTGCAGGTCATCGGCATCGGCTCCCCCTACGGGGCCGACCGTCTCGGCTGGCTCGCCATCGAGCAGCTCGAGGCAAACCGCTTCTCCGCGGCCTTCCCGCCCGGAATGGTGCAACTGCAAAGCTGTCCTAGTCCCGCGCAACTGCCGGCCCTGCTTCAGCCCGGCACGGCCGTGCTGCTCATCGACGCCCTGCAGGGGCGGCCCCCCGGCGAGATACAGCGGCTTTCCTGGCAGGAGCTGGCGCAGGCGCCGCTGATGTCCGGCAGCCATGGGCTCGGCCTGCGGGAAATCCTGCCGTTGATCGAGGTCCTGTACAGCAGGCCGGAACGGATTACGCTGCTGGGGATCGGGGTGGGGGATGGATTCGTGGAGCCGTTGGATGAACTGCCGAGCGGTTTGTTTTCACGTCTGGAACAGAACATCATGGGAGCACTGTTTAGCTGATGGTTGCAAAAGATTCTTTTGGAAAAAGCATGATGGCCCTCTACAGATCCTTCGAGAGCCGGCCTTGAGCAGCACGCCTGGAATGCACCGGCAGTGCGGTTCGGTCTGGGCACTGTAGGAGCGGCGGCGAATCAATCTGAACTTTCCTAAAGGAGTATGCCGTGGAAAAAACCAAGACCAGTAACATGGCGCTGTTCTGCGATTTTGAAAACGTCGCCCTCGGGGTGCGCGACGCCAGCTATTCCGCCTTCAGCATCCAGAAGGTGCTGGAACGGCTGTTGCTCAAGGGCAATATCGTCGTCAAGAAGGCCTATTGTGACTGGGATCGCTACAAGGAATTCAAGGGTACCATGCACGAGGCGGCCTTCGAGCTGATCGAGATTCCCCATGTACGCATGTCCGGCAAGAATTCGGCGGATATCCGCATGGTGGTGGATGCCCTGGATCTCTGCTACACCAAGTCCCACGTGGATACCTTCGTCATCATCTCCGGCGACTCGGATTTTTCTCCTCTGGTCAGCAAGCTGCGGGAGAACAACAAGACCGTGATCGGCGTGGGGGTGAAGAACTCCACCTCGGACCTGCTTACCGCCAACTGCGACGAATTCATCTACTACGATGACCTGGTGCGCGACGAGAAAAAGCCGCGACGCGCGAAAAAGAAGACACCCGCGAAAGGCGCCGCGCCCAAGAAAGCCACTGACGAGGAACAGCGCCGCCAGGAAGGCCTGGATCTCATCGTCGCCACGGTCGAGGACCTGATGGAGGAGCGGGGCGAAGAGGAAAAGGTCTGGGGCTCCATGGTCAAGCAGATGATCAAGCGCCGCAAACCGGGCTTCAACGAAAGTTATCATGGCTTTCGCGGTTTCAGCGACATGCTGCTGGAGGCGCAGGCGCGCCATCTCCTGGAGCTGGAGCGCGACGAGAAATCCGGCGGCTATGTGGTCAGGCCGGCGGGCGCGGAGTAGTAGTCCTGCAACCTGAAGTTTACGTATTGTCATGGCCACGGAAGCACACGGAACAACACGGAAAGATTGCATTGCTGCCAATGGAAGCCACCCGTAGGAGCGGCCTCCGGCCGCGAATGCCCGGGGTACCACGCAGGGTTCGCGGCCGGAGGCCGCTCCTACGGGCGCTTTGCAGTACGACGTAACTATTTTCCGTGTGCTTCCGTGGCCATCAAGATTGCCAGGCGTCGGATGCGGAGATACTCAGCCCCCGATCAGGCGGTCATAGATACGGAAGCCGGCGATATAGGTGCCCAGGGTCGAGCCGAAGCCGGCGAGGAAGAACACCAGCAGGGTGCGCGACACCCGGTTGTGCCACCAGCCACGCCAGTGGGTCACATCGTGGCGCAGGTGGTTGAAATCCGAGACCCGGGGCTTGCGGAAATAGACCTCCACGGCCCCGGCCACCATGCTGGCGCCGATCATGGGATTCAGCGAGGTCCAGGGCGCGGCCAGGAAGGCCGCCAGGATGGACATGGGATGGCCGGTGGCGATGATGACACCCAGCGCGGACAGCACGCCGTTGATCAGGATCCAGTCCCAGACCATGAGCATGCCCAGCTCCGGGCTGCGTGAAAAGCCGATGTAGAAACCGACCAGGATCACGGCCACGATGAGCCAGGGCAACAGCTTTGGCCAGCGCGCCGGTGGCGGTTGTTGCTCCAGGCGTCTGATCACCCGCTCCGGCGCGGCGCAGACCGTGCCCTGTTCCAGGTGGTCCGCGATGCCTTTCAGGTGCCCGGCACCCACCACGGCCAGTACCTTGCGATAGCCCGAAGCGCGGGTCTCCTCGCACAGGCGGGCCGCCATGTACTCGTCCCGCTCGGCGATCAGTGGTTCGTAGAGCACCCGGTTGCGGTCGGCGAACTCGGCGAAGGTGGTCTCCAGGATGTCGCCTTCCTTCAGCCGTTCGATCTCCTCCTCGCTCACCTGCTCCCGGGACAGCACGCTGCCCAGCAGGCCAGCGAGCAGGCCCATGCGTTGCCACCAGGGCACGTTGCGGTAGACGCGGCGCAGGGTGATGCCGATGTCGCGGTCGATGAGCAGCACCGGCAGGCCACGGGCCAGGGCACCTTCCATGGCGGCGCGCATCTCCGCCCCGGGCTCGATGCCGAACTGCTCGGCCAGGCGCTGCTGGTAGGCCCCCAGGGCCAGGCTGGCGGCCATCATGGTGGTGCGCCCTTCCTTGAACACCCGGTACAGGTCGGTCTGGCCCCAGACATCCGGGTTCACCAGGGCATGGTGGCGGGCCGGACACAACTCGATGGCCACGGCATCGTAGTCATCCCTTTCCAGCAGCTTGCCGACATCCTCCGCGCTGGAACGCGAGACATGGGCGGTGCCCAACAGCGTGAAGGCGGTGCCGTCTTGGTCGATGTGGCGCAGGGGCGGGCTGGGGCGTTCTTCCTTGGGGGGCTGGGACATACCTTGGCTTCTGGGTTGCGGGACCCGGGATTATCCCCGAGGCGCTGTGGAAAGGAAAACGCTGTTCACCGGCAGCAGTAAATATATGTACAAAAAAATATAAGAAATGTACAATAATAAGCAATGGGCATTCATGGGTGCCGCGTCTGTTGAGGAATCAATATCATGGCTGACCATCGTTTTACCGTTCCCCTGGAATCGATCCCGGTCGGGGTGAGTGCCTGCCTGCTGGGCGCGAAGGTACGCTTCGATGGCGGTCACAAGCGCGATGCCTTCATCGACGAGGTGCTGGGCGGATATTTCCAGCTGCTGCCCTTCTGTCCGGAGGTGGCCGTGGGCATGGGCACGCCGCGCCCGCCCATCCGCCTGGTGGGTGCGGAGGATGCGCCCCGCGCCGTGGGTACCCGCGACCCGAGCCTGGATTACAGTCTGCCCCTGCGTGCCTATGGCGAGCGCGTGGCGCGTACGCACCATGAGCTGTGTGGCTTCATCCTCAAGAAGGGATCGCCCAGTTGCGGGCTCGAGCGGGTGAAGGTCTACACCGAACAGGGCATGCCCCATGCCCAGGGGCGCGGACTGTTCGCCGATGAACTGGTGCGTCATCAGCCACTGCTGCCGGTGGAGGAGGAGGGACGGCTGCATGATCCCGTGTTGCGCGAGAATTTCATCACCCGCGTCTATGTCTACGCCCGCTGGCGCGCCCTCCGGCAGCAAGGTCTCAGTAAGGCCGGCCTGGTGGATTTCCATGCCTGCCACAAGCTGGTGCTCATGGCCCACAATCCGCAGGGCTACCGCGAACTGGGCCGGCTCGTGGCCCGCGTGGGGCTGGAGCCCCTGGCGGACCTGGCCGAGCGTTATATCGCGCGGTTGATGGCGCTGTTGTGTCAGCGCGCCACCCGCAACCGTCATGTGAATGTGCTGCAGCACCTCACC
The DNA here is from genome assembly GCA_020201295.1 of Lysobacteraceae bacterium. Lineage (GTDB taxonomy): Bacteria > Pseudomonadota > Gammaproteobacteria > DSM-19610 > DSM-19610 > JAIVHA01. The sequence continues at coordinate 12,942 of JAIVHA010000143.1, forward strand.
GGTTACCTGCGTGAGCGACTGGACCCGGAGGACCGGGCCGAGTTGCACGACAGTATCCAGTCCTACCGGCGCGGCGACGTGCCGCTGGTGGTGCCCATGACCATGCTGCAGCACCATTTCCGGCGCCATCCCCATCCCTATATCGAACGCCAGGTGTACCTGCAGCCCCATCCGCGCGAGCTGGGTTTGCGCAACGCCCTGTGACGCTTAGTA
>JAIVHA010000106.1 GCA_020201295.1 Lysobacteraceae bacterium
GGGCTGATGACCACGAAGGCATCGCTGGCGGCCAGCTCCGCGGAAATGGGCGCCAGTCGTTCCTTCCACTCGGGCTCGCCGTCCCAGATGCCCTCGTCCCACAGGGGCAGGGGAAAGTCGGCCAGGTTGAAGAAATACACCTCCTCGCAGAGGCCTTGTTCCAGCAGGGTCTTTTCGATGAAGTGACCCACCTTGCCGCTCTGGGAAGCGGCGCGGTGACTGCCGCAGATGATGCTGAATTTCATGGAGCAAACCTTGGGAGCGAATGGCCGGCCATTGTACCGGAACGCCCCGGTGACGTCCCGCCGTGACTGGAATATCCCGATGGACCCCGGGTACTCGAAGCGGGATAATCCCGCCATGGAAGCCCTGGATCCGCACACCCTGGACCGGCTGCGCCAGCGGGTGGCGGCGCATCATCTGGCGCTGCGCCTTGGCATCGAACAGGAGGCCGAGGCGCGCATCTTCGGCCAGGGACGCACCTTCTTTCACCCGGAGAACTGGCGCACCCTGACGCGCCTGCTGGGTGCCGGTCTGCACCTGAGCGGGTTGCGGGCCTGGGCGCGGCGCAACGCCCGCCGTATCCAGTTGCACCATAACCCGGTGGTGGTGCCGCATCTGCCGGTGGCCTTCGAGGGCTTCCGGGTGCTGCACATCACGGATCTGCATCTGGACCTGGCCGATGACGTGCCCCATGTGCTGAGCGAGGCGGTGCGGAACCTGGACTATGACCTGTGCGTGCTCACCGGGGATTACCGTTTTCGTACCCACGGTTCCTGCCGCGACGCCATCGAGGGTTTGCGGCGGCTGCGCACGCACTTGCGCGGTGAGGTGCTGGCGGTGCTCGGTAACCATGACAGCCTGCGCATGGTGCCGGCCATGGAGGACCTGGGGATCGCGGTATTGCTCAACGAACACACAGTCCTGGAACGACAGGGCGCGCGGCTCTATGTGGCGGGTATCGACGACCCCCATTATTACCGGGCCGACAACCTGGAAAAGGCCGCCGAGGGCATTCCCGCCGGGGTGACCTCGATCCTGCTGGCCCATTCCCCCGAGATCTTTCGCCAGGCGGCCCACAGCGGTTTCGACCTGATGCTGTCCGGTCATACCCATGGCGGCCAGATCTGCCTGCCCGGCGGCATCCCCATTACCTGCAATGCCAACTGCCCACGCGCCTTCTGTTCCGGCGCCTGGCGCTTCCGGGGCATGCAGGGCTACACCTCGCGCGGCTCGGGGGTGTCCATTCTCGATGCCCGCATCAACTGCCCGGCGGAGATCACCCTGCACCGCCTGACGCAGGGCAGCGGCAACCCGGGATAGACACTTCTAGTACTCCTTCAACCTGAAATTGACGTATTGTCATGGTTACGGAAGCACACGGAAAAACACGGAACGAAACCACATGGATAGGGTTTTTCCGTGTCATTCCGTGTGGTTCCGTGGCCATCAAGACCGTCAGGCGTCCGCATGCGGAGTGAATGGGTATCCGGCATTACCAAATTGATATAGGACCAGGCCCGGCTCAATAGGGCCGACGGCGAATATTGAGGGCGTAGAGGATGCGTGACAGCAACATTTCCAGCAGGACAAAGGTTAGTACCAGGATCAGAATATCCAGCAGCGCGAGCTGCAGCATGGGCGCCACCAGCAACAGCGGCAGCAGGGCTTCCGGCACCTGGTCCAGCAACAGGGCCTGGCCGCTGGGCCGGATGCCGATACGGCGCTTGAGGAAGCTGGATCCCAGGTCGCCGACCATGGCGCCGAGGGCGATCAGCAGGCCTGGCCCGGCTCCCAGGCCCAGCAGCAGGGCCATGACGGGTGTGACGGCCAAGGCAGCCAGCAGGCCGCGCCAGGTCTTGGAGGCACCCAGCCAGGGCCGTCCGTCCCAGGCGCGCCGCCCACCGTCAATGGCCCGGGCCCAGCGCGTACCCAGCCACTTGCGGGCCAGGATGGGCATGCCGTTGGCGGTGATCAGCAGGAGCAGCAGTTGCAGGTCGCGGAGGTAGTGATCCATGGTGGCACGGCAGCTCGAATTCACCTGGTGTGCGATACAGTATCGCCATTGTAGGTCGGGCTTCAGCCCGACCTACAATGACCGGTTCCAGCGTATGCCGGTATGACGACGGATACGACGAAGCATAGGGACAGAACAAATCGGAGGCAATCATGAAGGCGATACAGATGCTCGCGCCCGGTGGTCCGGAACAGTTGCAGTATGGCGAGGTTGCGGAGCCGGCGCAGGAGGATCCCCGCCAGGTGAAGGTGCGCCTGAAGGCGGCGGGGGTGAATCCCGTGGATGCCAAGTTGCGCAGCCGCGGCCTTTTGTATCCCGATGCCCTGCCGGCCATCCTCGGCTGCGACGGCAGCGGAGTGGTGGTCCAGGTCGGGGAGGCGGTGAGCCGGTTGCGGATAGGGGACGAGGTCTGGTTCTGCAACGGCGGACTGGGTGGCGCACCGGGCAATTACGCCGAATATTGTCTGGTGGACGAGTCGGACGCACGCCTGAAGCCTGCCAGCCTGAGCTTCCAGCAGGCCGCGGCGGCCCCGCTGGTCCTGATCACCGCCTGGGAGGCGCTCTATGATCGTGCCGGTCTACAGGAAGGCCAGACGGTGCTGGTTCATGGGGGCGCCGGCGGCGTCGGCCATGTGGCGGTGCAATTGGCGCGGTTGCGCGGGGCGCGGGTGTGTACCACAGTGGAGCCTGGCCGCCATGGCCCACTACGGCACCCTGGTCACCCTGCTGGACCCTGGCCCCGATGTGGATTGGAAGGAGGCGCGCAATCGCAACTTGCGCATCGGTTTCGAGCTGATGCTCACCCCGCTGCTGGGCAGCCTGCCCGCGGCGCGTGCCCACCAGGGCGAGATCCTGGACCAATGCGGACGCTGGTGCGACGAGGGCCGGCTGCACATCGAGGTGGCCAGGGAATTTCCCTTGTGCGAGGCTGCCGCGGCCCACCGCGCCATCGAGACCGGCCACACCCATGGCAAGCTGGTGCTGGTGATGGATTGAGAGCCTGTCGGCTTTGAGCGATCGTAGCGAGCAAGGCGGGAGAGCGGTCCTAGCCCACCTGGTCGAGGATGCGACGCCGGAAACGGGCACCCAGGCGGTTGGCGATCTCGGCGCAGGCCTCGATGTCCACACCGGGCAGGCCATCGATGGCCGTGACCGTCACCTCGGGGATCTGGTCCACGGCGCGTTCGATGAATTCCAGCATCGCGCCGTAACTTCCCTGGCGCAAGGGCCGGCAATGGGCGCTGTAGAGTTCTTCGTCCTGGGCATTGAGGGAGATGGACAGGGCATCCACGCGACCCTTGAGCCAGGGGGTGATATCCAGGCCGTGATAGAGATTGGCGAGGCCGTCGGTGTTGATGCGCACCGGCTTGCCCCGGGCCTGCATCGCCTCGCTCACCTGCAGCAAGGTGTGCAGGCGCCGGGTGGGCTCGCCCAGGCCGCAGAACACGATTTCTTCCACGGGGGCCGGGTCGCCGATGGCCTCCAGTACCTGGCTGCAACCGGGTTCACCGCGCAGTTTCAGGCGGTAGGACTGTACATCCCAGCGACCGTTGAACTTGGGGCAGAAACGGCAACGCAGGTTGCAGTGCGAGGTGATGTTCAGATAGCGCTTGCCGCGGATATCATAGGCGATGGTGCCTGTGGCCGGCGAGACGGGCATGGGATATCTCCTTGATCGTGCTGCAAGCATTCCATGGACAGGGAAACAGGGCAATGATCCTGGTCAAGCCGACAGGCCGCGCGGCGCTATCCGGGTCAATAATGGGGCAGTCCGGCCGCTACCCTGCATGCGGGACATTTCATGCAGTGGGAGGCACACAAGGTGAACGCAATGCAGGATCTGGAAATCAGTAAGTGGGATGTGGCCCTGGAGGCGCTGGCCCGGGAGGAATGCCGCCGGCTGGGCAGGGCGTTGCGGCTGGAAGACTTCCGGCGCCTGGCGCAGGTTCATGCCATCCGCCTTGACGACATCATGGTGACCCTGTTCGAACTGGTCATCCAGGGTGAGTGGATCTACCGGGATGCCGAAGGCCACGCTCAAACCTTTGACCGCGACACCCTGGACGGACTGTATGTAAACCGTCGACTGCAGGAGCAGGATTTGCAGGCCTTCACGGGCAGCTGGCAGGCCAGGAATTGACCCTGATCAAATTTTTCAGCCATTGTCGCCAGATTTCTGTACTACACTGAACGCAGGGCCGACGGTAAAAAAGAACAAGAAGCCGGGTGCTTGGCTCACAACCAATACACGGGATGCTGTCATGTCGAGGATATCCGGGATTGCGCCGTGGCTGACGGTCGGCAGTCCTTGCCGTTTGGGGTGTGGGGGTACTGCCGATGGACGAATGTCCGGCTGACATGACCCTGTATGCCCGGATCGTGGAACAGGTGCCGGATGGTTTGGTGCTGACGGACGCGCGCGCAGGCGACCACCCTATCACTCATGCAAACCAGGCCTTCGAAACCCTGACGGGCTATCGTCGCGAACAGGTGCTTGGACGCCATCCCCGCTTCCTGCTGCCCGAGGATGCCGGGCCGGAAACCCACCGTGACCTGGCCAGCTGCCTGGCGGCAGATTCCAGCGCCAGCTTGACCATGCCCGGCATGTGTGTCGATGGCAGTTGCTTCTGGATCGAGCTGACCACGATGCCGCTGTGCGATGAGCGCGGACAGGTGAGTCACTGCCTGGTCGTGCTCCGGGACATCAGCCCGCTGGTGAGCCTGCGGGAGCAGGTGCAAATCCTGGAGCACGAACTCGAGCTCAGCAGCCGGGAACTGGTCAAGCTGGCGACCCGTGACACCCTCACTACTCTCTATAACCGGCGCTATTTTCTCAAACGCCTGGAACGGGAATGGCAGCGTTGCCTGCATGACCAATGTCCCCTGGTGCTGTTCAATGTCGGGTTGGATGATTTCAAGCATTTCAACGAAGCCCTGGGTACCCAT
>JAIVHA010000107.1 GCA_020201295.1 Lysobacteraceae bacterium
GCGCAGCATGGTGGGGCCGCCGATGTCGATGCTCTCGATGGCCGTCTCCAGGTCGCAATCGGGGGAGAGGGGGTAAACAAGCTTCAAGGTTCCAGCCCATACAGCTTCAATTTCTTGCGCAAGGTGCTGCGGTTGATGCCGAGCATCTCCGCGGCATGGGTCTGGTTGCCGCCCGCCTGGGTCATGACGGTCTCCAGCATGGCCTTCTCCACTTCGTGGATCACCATGGGATAGATATTCTCCGCCGCGTGCCCCTTCAGGTCCGCGTAATACTGTTCCAGCGCCAGGCGCACACAATCGCCCAACGACTGGCCTTTTCCCCCTGACAGTTTCTTCATGCCGCCAACTCCTCCTCACTGGCCAGCCGATCGAAATAGGCTTGAGTGAGACGCAACTGTTCGGCGCGGGATTCCACCTGTTGGATCATGCGGCGGAAGGCATTGCCGTCACGCTGGTGTTTGGTGTACCAGGCGATGTGCTTGCGCGCCACGCGCACACCGGTGTATTCGCCGTGGAAGGCATAGAGGTTTTCCAGGTGGCGCACCATGATGGCGCGAATCTCCTCCACGGAGGGTGGCGGCCGATGCGTGCCGGTGGCCAGGTAGTGCTCGATTTCGCGGAAGATCCAGGGCCGGCCCTGGGCGGCGCGGCCGATCATGACGCCATCGGCGCCGGTGTATTCCAATACAGAGCGGGCCTTTTCCGGACTGCCGATGTCACCGTTGGCCAGCACGGGAATGCCCACTGCCTGCTTGATGGCGCGGATGGTGTCGTACTCGGCCTCGCCCCGGTAGGCGCAGGCGCGGGTGCGCCCATGGACCGCCAGGGACTGGATGCCGGCCTGCTCGGCCAGGCGGGCGATGGCCAGGCCGTTGCGGTGCTCCGAGTCCCAGCCGGTACGGATCTTGAGGGTGACGGGCACGGTCACGGCACCCACCACGGCGTCGAGGATGCGCGCCACCAGGGTCTCGTCCCGCAGCAGCGCGGAACCGGCCATGACATTGCACACCTTCTTGGCGGGACAACCCATGTTGATGTCGATGATCTGGGCGCCCTGCTCCACGTTGAAGCGGGCGGCCGCGGCCAACTGCGCCGGGTCGGCGCCGGCGATCTGCACGATGCGCGGTTCCACCTCGCCAGTATGATCGATGCGCCGGCGGGTCTTCTCGCTACCCCACAGCAGGGCGTTGGCCGTGACCATTTCCGACACCGCCATGCCGGCGCCCAGTTCCTTGCAGAGCTGGCGAAACGGGCGGTCGGTGACGCCCGCCATGGGCGCGAGCACCAGGTTATTAGGCAAGCAATAGGGGCCGATTCGCATGGGCGAAGGTCACTGCATTGAATACGGGAATCGCGGAACGGCACAGTGTACCGGCTCCGCTGGATTGGATAAAGCCGCAATGCCCCGTAGGAGCGGGCTCTGCCCGCGAAACGGCGCTTACCCGCGCCCTTCGCGGGCAGAGCCCGCTCCTACAGGAATTCCATGCGGAAGGACACCGCCTGGCGGCCCGGATCCAGCACCTCCAGGCGCACCCGCGCCGGCTGCCCCGGCGCCAGACCATCCGGTATCGCGCCGGGGTCCTCCAGGTATTCCGCGGGGGCGAAGTGGCGCACCGCCAGCAGGCTGCCCGACAGGTCCGAGAAGGCCACCTCGAATACCGGGTAGGGCTGGGGAAAGGCGGCACGGTTGACGAAGGTGGCGCTGATCAGCACCGCCTCTGGCACCCGCGGGTGGTCGCGCACCTCCCGCTCCAACAGCTCGATCTGGCGGCTGTCGCGGCGCAGGGGCAATTCGCAGCCGAGGATGGCGCAGGCCCGGTCCGCCCAGGGTCGCCACTGGGGGTGATCCAGCCACAGGTCGCGCTGCACGTACAACCACTGGCCCGCCAGGGCCAGCACCAGCAGCAGGGCCGCCGCCAAGCCCAGCCAGGTGCGTGCGGACACGCGCCGGGACGGCTCGGCCAGTTCCTGTAACAAGGCCGCCTCGATCTGGCGCCGCACCTCCCGGTCCAGTTCCTCGCGGGAGGCCACCGAGTCAGCCACATCCCCTTCCAGGGGTGGCTGGCCGAAGGCGTCCCAATCGGCGCCGGTGACGTCCTTGCGGAGCGCGGGCGCAGTCTCGGCGACCAGGGGTGCCAGGGGTTCCTGCAGGGCGGTGGCTTCGACCTCCGGTGGCGGGGGTGCTGCTGGTGCGGATGCGGGCGAGGCGGGTTCTGGCGCTGCCCGCTGCTCCTCCGCCACCGGTGCGCGCGGCCGTGCCAGGGCCGCCGCCTGGGCCTCCAGGACGTCGTCGAACAGCTGGCCGAGGGGTGCGTAGCGCTGGCCACAGCGACCACACTGGAGCTCTCCGGCATTGAGCAGCGCCGCCTGCACGCGGGCGACGGTGTGGCAGCTGGGGCAGAGGCTGAAGATCATAATGATACAGGCGCAACCATTAGGCTATGAGGTCCAGGATGGTTCATTGTACGTGCGGCTCGACCCATCCCACGCGGTTTTTTTGCATGACGCCCCTGTAGGAGCGGCCTCTGGCCGCGAACGGGATCCGCCTCATTGGTTCGCGGCCAGAGGCCGCTCCTACAGACCCCAGCATCCCATGGCACACACGACTACAGCGGATCCCGTTCGGGCGAGGGCGCTTTCTCCCCCGCCAGGCACACCCAGCCATCCTGTTCCAGTACCGGGTCGAAAC